>JBPCUI010000268.1:0-3684 GCA_051011235.1 Flavobacteriaceae bacterium | reverse complement strand
CTGCTCTCCCCTGCTCTTCTTGGCGTACTGAGGTTTACAGATATAGCCACTTATCCTTATCTGTGGAGCTTCCTCCGAAACCGGCACTAACTTTTCATTTGCCTTGCGTCCAAATATCTGTACGATTCTCTTCCTGAATTCCGTTCCTGGCAGGTTGAACAAGGCGCTTCCATTGCTGTAGTAGGTAAATTCTACTGAAGGATGCGCAAGGGCGATTCTTTGAAACTCATCCGTAATATGACGGAGCTCTACCTGGTTGGATTTTAAAAAATTACGCCTGGCAGGAATGTTGTAAAAAAGATTCTTTACAGCTATAGAAGTGCCTACAGGTACAGCAGCTACTTCCTGCGATAGAACACGACTTCCTTCAATCTTTATCTCTGTCCCTAGCTCATCCTCGTTTGGCCTGGTAAGCATTTCTACATGGGCAATGGCAGCTACCGAGGCCAGAGCTTCACCCCTGAATCCTTTGGTCTGGATCCTGAAAAGATCTTCTGCACATGATATTTTTGAAGTCGCATGGCGCTCAAAACTCAGTCGTGCGTCCGTGGTACTCATCCCCGAACCGTTATCCACAACCTGGATTAATGTTTTACCACCGTCCTTAACAATAAGTTTAACTGAACTCGCGGCTGCATCTATGGCATTTTCCAATAATTCCTTTACAACCGAAGCCGGCCGTTGAACTACTTCACCGGCGGCAATTTGATTGGCCACATGATCTGGCAATAATTGAATAATATCAGCCATTAGCCCTGAAAGAATATGGAAATATCGAAGTCGATGATAAAGAGAAATATAAGTACCAATACAGCGATTATAATGAGCATTCTTAGTGTTAAATTGGGATCACCGGATTTTTTAAGATCCGCCATCGCATTGTTAAACTTTCCTTTTAGTCCTCTTTGGGTTTCTACAGTGCGGAACTTATCGAGCTTTCGTTCAATTTTGTATGGATTACCCTCCCCCTTATCATCATAATAGCGCGGGGAATAGGAATATTTTTTATTCTTTCTAAGCCTCGATATTCTTCCCATGATCCTGTCTATCAAAGTTACTTAAATTAACAAAACAGGGCTAACATCAATTCCCAAAAATTGTTAACAGACCAAGCTTCGATGCTCAAAATAGCAATATGACCTGTTACAGCCAGGTGCTTAAATAAATGAATTTCCCTTCACCTACAAACTAGCCATCCGGATTGCGGCAATAGCTGCCTCCGTACCTTTGTTCCCGTGCTTCCCTCCGCTTCTATCCTTGGCTTGTTGCCAATTGTCGTCTGTCAGCACACAAAAAATAACGGGGATACCTGTTAAAAGGTTTAAATCTTTAATTCCCTGTGCCGCTGCGTCGCATACAAAATCAAAATGTTTGGTTTCTCCGCGGATAACGCTTCCAATAGCGATCACTGCATCCGGGCTTTTATCGCTGATCAGCTTTTTACATCCGAAGATCAATTCAAAACTCCCGGGAACGTTTAGTCGAATAAGATTTTCCTTTTGCGCACCACATTCCAACAGCGTCTCATAAGCGCCTTCATACAGGGCTTCTGTTATTTCGGCATTCCAGCCGGAGACCACCAGACCAATTTTGAGTTTTTGGGCATCAGGTATGTCGTCCCTGTTGAAGTGTGAAAGATTTTTGCCAGCTGTAGCCATTTACTGCCCGCTTTTAGCCATCCCTATAAAGACTTCGATATTCGCAGCTTCATCAGAGGCCGAAAAATCATCTTTAATTCTCTGGAAGCTTTGAAGTGCTTTCTCTTTCTGATCTAGCTCCAAGGCGGTAATCCCAGCCTTATAAAGGAATTTAGGTGTGGTGTAGTTATTGCTGTCGTGCTTATAAGCCTTCTCATAAAAAGACAGGGCTTCTTCCAGCTGACCTAATTGAGCGAAGGCATCACCGATACCCCCTTTTGCCAGTGCACCCAGGATAATATCATCTGACGAAAAACTCTCCAGATGATCAATAGCTTCTTCATATTGTTGCATATTGAGGTAGGCCATACCTGCAGAATACTGAGCCAGATTAGCTGCCTTGGTCCCCTGATATTCATCAATGATGTCTAGAAAGCCGTATTTGCCTTCCGCTCCGTTTAGAGCAAGATTGTATAGAGAATCTTTTGCGGTTTGACTGTTCAGAGCCTGTGCAAAATATTGTTGCGGATAGAACATCTCATTGGATGCACTCTCTTCATTCGGTTTCTGAACAAACTGAAAATAAGCCAAATATCCTAAAACCCCAACGGCGATGACACCTATCACGCCAAGGATATAATTCTGATTTTTGGCTACCCATTGCTCCGTTTTGGAGGCACTTTCATCCAGCGTACTAAAAACCTCTGCCGTAGCGCTTTTCTCCTTTTCCAGGTCCCTTCTTTCAGCTTTATTTTTCGGTTTAAATCCCCTCTTTTTGTATGTCGCCATTTTTCAAAATTATTGGTCGGGCAAAAATAAAGTTTTTATCTCAATACTGAGATCAACATTTGTTATTTTTCAATAATTTGCACCTTCTTTAGCTCGCATTGAATGTTTCTTAAGAGATTATCGCTCGTCAATTACAAGAATTTTGATTCTCAGGATTTTGAGTTCGATCATAAAATAAACTGTATTGTGGGGGATAATGGCAGGGGTAAGACCAATACCATGGATGCAATTTATCATCTCTGTTTTGGTAAAAGTTATTTCAACCCAATCACTTCCCAAAATATTAAACACGGTGAGGATTTTTTTGTATTAGAGGGTCTTTTTGATTTAAAGGACAGGGAAGAGAAAATTGTTTGCAGTTTAAAACGCGGTTCTAGCAAATTGATCAAGCGCAATGACAAGCCATACGATCGAATCAGTGATCACATCGGGTTGTTACCACTGGTAATAATCTCTCCGGCAGACAGGGATCTGATTATTGAGGGCAGCGATACGCGCAGGAAATTTATGGACGGGGTAATTTCCCAATCAGATAAAAACTACCTCAGGTCGCTATTGAGCTATAATAAAATTCTGGCACAGCGAAATTCACTACTAAAGTACTTTGCCCTGAACAATACATTCGACGGCGAAACGCTGTCCGTTTACAACGAGCAGTTACACAGCTACGGCAGTGAAATATTTCAGAAGCGCCTGGATTTTATGGATGCGCTTGTGCCCATTTTCCGAGAACAGTACAAAATTATTTCCGGCGGTCATGATCGGGTAGATCTAAAATACCAGAGCATGTTGAAAAACAGTGAGCTTATCGGTTTGTTGGAAGATGCATTAAATAGAGATCGGATGCTACAACATACAAGTGTTGGAGTTCACCGCGATGATTTGCTTTTTGAGATTGAGGATCACCCGGTTAAAAAGTTTGGTAGCCAGGGCCAGCAAAAATCATTTCTTATTGCTCTGAAATTTGCCCAATTTAATTTTATCAAAAAGCAATCGGGTACATCTCCAATTCTTATTTTAGACGATATATTTGACAAGCTGGATGAACGGCGTGTAGCTCATATTGTAGAGATGGTTGATGATGATCATTTTGGCCAGATCTTTCTCAGCGACACTCATGCCGAACGCACAGAAAGTGTTGTGAAGCAAATTCATCAATCATACAAGGTATTTAAACTCTGATATGCGTAAATTTTCTTTCTTTTTGATCATGCTGATTATGGCGAGCTGCGCGGATTCTTTAACGCTGGAAGACCTG
>JBPCUI010000267.1:0-6787 GCA_051011235.1 Flavobacteriaceae bacterium | reverse complement strand
ATAAAAATAGCATCCACTTCCTGTAGAATAGCTACTTTATCTGGTGTAACATCGCCCAAAATACGAATAGCCAATCCAGGTCCGGGAAATGGGTGTCTGCCCAATCGTTCTTCGGCAACCTCTAAGCTGGTTCCTACCCTCCTAACCTCATCTTTAAAAAGCATCATCAATGGTTCCACTATTTTCAAGTTCATAAAATCGGGTAAGCCTCCTACATTGTGGTGACTTTTAATAGTTGCCGACGGGCCTCCTGAAGCCGATACAGATTCTATCCGGTCTGGATAAATTGTTCCCTGTGCCAACCATTTCACATTCTTTACTTTGTTGGCCTCATCATCAAAAACATCGATAAAAAGCCCGCCTATAATTTTTCTCTTTTTTTCAGGATCATCCTCCCCTGCTAAAGCTGACAAAAAGCGTGCCGAAGCGTCTACTCCTTTGACATTCAGCCCCATATGCTCATATTGGTCGAGCACTTCATTAAATTCATTTTTGCGCAGCAGGCCATTGTTGACAAATATACAATGCAGGTTGTTCCCTATTGCCTTGTGCAGAAGAACAGCTGCAACTGTAGAATCCACTCCACCTGAAAGCCCGAGAATTACTTTATCACTGCCCAATTTTTGCTTCAGTTCTGCAACCGTTGTATCCACAAATGCATCAGGTGTCCACGTCTGCTTTAAGCCTGCAATATGGACCAGAAAGTTTTCTAATATTAGCTTACCCTGTATGGTGTGAAACACTTCCGGGTGAAATTGGATCCCAAAAGTGATCTCTCCATCAATCTTATAGGCGGCATTAGGGACATCAGCTGTGCTGGCCAGTTTAATACCATTCTCGGGTAAGGTTTTAATAGTGTCACTATGGCTCATCCAAACCTGTGATCCATCTGAGATTTCATAAAAGAAAGGCTCTTGCCCGGCGATATTCGTAAGTTTAGCCCTTCCGTATTCCCTGGTGTCTGAAGGTGCAACATTCCCTCCAAAGAAATGAGCTAAGTACTGTGCGCCATAACAAATTCCTAAAAGTGGAATTTTTCCCTTTATGGAGGATAAATCCGGATGAGGTGCGTCCTCGGCTCTTACGGAAAATGGCGAGCCGGACAGGATAACTGCACCATAGTCTGAGATATCCTCGGGTAGTTTGTTGTAAGGCTTAATTTCACAGTAAATATTCAGTTCCCTTACCCTTCGTGCAATGAGTTGTGTATACTGAGAACCAAAGTCTAAAATGAGGACGTTATTTTGCATGGGCAAAAATAGCAATTCAGAATATTTTCAAAAGCTTCTTTTAGGTATATTTATTACTTCTTTATTAACGAGACAACATGAAACATATTACCGCTGTAATTTTTAGTCTGGCCATCGTATTGGCATCATACTTCTTAGGTAACGCTTATGTGAAAAGGGCCAATCCGGCCCAGGTGATATCTGTAACCGGACTGGGAACACAAAATTTCACATCAGACCTGATCGTCTGGGAAGGCACATTCGTTACTTCAAATGTGGATCTCAAGGCAGCATTTGAAGAATTAGAGAAAGACAAAGAGGTGGTGAACAAGTATTTATTGACCCAGGGTGTTTCCACCAATGCGATCATATTTAATTCCGTCCAAACACTGGAACAACGAGACAATAAATACGAAAACGGGAATTACGTCGGTAGTATTTTCAGGGGATATGAACTATCACAAAGCGTAAAAATAGAATCAACGGATGTCGCCCAAATAGAGCAGGTTTCAAGAGAAATTACACAGCTTCTGAATAAGGGAGTTCAACTTACCTCCACTCCACCCAGATATTACTACACCGGTTTGGCCGATCTGAAAATTGAAATGATATCCAAAGCTACGGAAGATGCCAGAATCAGGGCCGAAAGAATTGCGGAGAATTCCGGCGGGAAGCTGGGCGAATTGATAACCGCGAAGATGGGTGTCTTCCAGATCACGGGTCAGAATTCAGATGAAGTATATAGCTGGGGCGGTGCCTATAATACCTCTGCAAAGAAAAAGACGGCTTCAATTACAATGAGACTGGAATACCACGTAGACTAAACCTCTTTAATTTAATTCTTATTTTTAGGGAAAATGGATGACTATGAAAATTTTCCCTTCACCTCTTATATACGTGTTTATATTGATAGGAGTATTTGGAAAGTCCTTTTCTCAGGACACAGAATCTCTTGTTCAAAAATACAGTGAGCTTCAAGCAAGCCCGGAAAAGGCCAAATTGGCCGATTCCCTATTTATTTTGCTTCGAAAATCAGACCTGCCACTAGCCATCAAATACGTCAGGGAAGGATTGACTATTTCACGAGCTATCGATTATCGGGAAGGTGAAGTACTGGCACTTCTAAATTTGGGAAAATTCCACGGCAGAGAAAGACAAATAGATTCCATCCGATTCTATTACAAGCAGGCCACCGAACTTTATGAAAATCTGGGCAAAGCAGGAGAATTGTTTGATGCACTGCACACATGGGTCAGGCATGAAAATTTGGAAGGGCAATTTGAGAATGCTTTGGAGCTTTCAGACCGTTCATTAGATGTAGCGGGAAATTTGAACGATGGTGTAAAACTCAGCGACGCTTATCAAAGAAGGGCTACCATTTACCTGGACCAGGGTGAATACCGATCGGCGATTGAAGAGTTAGTGAGTGCTGCGAGAATACTGGATACCATTCAACCTCCCGAACCTGTTAAAAAAGCCATAGTTCTGGTGGGTATTGGCCGTACAGAAATGTTCCTCAATAACTATGATTTGGCCTTGGAGAAGATGGGAGAAGGACTCGAAGTTTTCATTGAGAAGGAGGAGGAGATGTGGCAGGCTATAACTTATTTAGAAATAGGTTCTGTTCACTACGATCTCCGCAACTGGCCTCAATCTATTGAGAATTACCACATGGCCCTGGAGATCAGCCGTAAAAATGAGAGGGATGACTTTATAGCGGCAATCTTGGGCAACTTAGGCGGGGTATATATTGAACAAAAAGAATACGATAAGGCCCTCACCAATTTGTTTGAAAGTAACAAAATAGCTCTAAAAAGGGGCTCTGTTACCAATCAAATCATTACCTATAACGATATCGCCACTGCCTACTACGGGAAGAAAGAATACCCCAAAGCCATTGAAAATTATTCCGAGGCAATAAAACTGGCAGACTCAATACAATCTTTGGATGTGCTGTCTGATGCCTATGAAGAACGGGCCAGGGTATATGAAGAAATGGGCAACCATAAAAGCGCTTTAGAGGATCAGAAAAACTTTCAAATAGTGCACGACTCTGTTTATAATATTGCTAAATCGAATCAGATCGAAGAACTAAAGACCCGGTACGAAACCGAAAAAAAAGAACAGCAAATCGCATTACAGGAAAGCGAGATCGCATTACTAGAAGAAAAGCAAAGAGCCGCAACCTTGCAGAACATACTATTAATTCTAGGTATTTTGGCTATAAGTGCGGTCTTTGGATTAACATATTACGGGCTAAGGCAACGTATGAAGCGCAACAGGGCGGTACGTGAAAAGCTGGATTCAGAACTCGCATTTAAGAAAAAGGAACTCACCACGCATGCCCTGCATCTGGCCAAAAAGAATGAAGTCCTTGAAAGCATCAAACAGAAAGCTAATGAGCTGCGACTGGCTGAAAACAACAATGGTTATAAAGAACTGATCCGCACTATTAATTTCGACCAGCAAGACGATAAGAGTTGGGAAAATTTTACGCAGTATTTCGAGCAGGTACACAAAGACTTTGCTAAAACCGTCAAGCTTCGATATCCCGATATAACCAAAAATGAATTGCGTCTGATGGCTCTGTTAAAGATGAATCTTTCATCCAAAGAGATTGCTACAATTCTGAATATCTCCCAGGAAGGGATAAAAAAAGCGAGGTACAGACTTCGTAAAAAACTCGATATAAGCTCTGAGGAGTCTCTTCAGGATATGGTGCTAAGCCTTTAAATACAACAGTTTCCAGAGCTGTCTACCTTTTGTCCTCCCTTAAAATAAAGGGTGTCCACCCTTTGTCCACCCCGATTTTTTTTTACCCTGAAATCATCGTTTTAGGTTTGAACTGTCATTGAATTGACAATTACCGTTTTGTGGTCTTGTCCGGTGAAGGGCTGCAGACCTCAACCCGGACAGGTCACACAAAATGGAATGTTTAACCACAAAACAAAATGTCATGAAATCAACAAATAGTTATTTCAAAAATTTTCTAATCATTTCTTTAATGTTTATAGCCCTCGCCTGTAGCAAGGATGACGCTGCTGGCGGCACAGACCCGGATGCCAATCCGGATCCTGAAACACTGCCTCCACCCACCTCTTTTGCAGAGGCTATTGCCAGAGGCGATGACTTCGAATCCTTTCCTCAATCGAGAACGACCGAGGTAGTTAATGAAACTGAACCCGAAAACGAGGATTATGAAGAAGAAGATGAGAATGGCGACCTCATTGAAAAAAGGTTTATATGCACGAGAAAAACGCTTAGCGTGCTCGATGGAAGCGGACAGTTTCCTTTATTCGATACGGCTTCAGACGTTATATATCCCGGTAGCTTATTACAAGGTAAGACCCTCTCAGACGCCACCCCGTCTCCAATTGTGGTGAAACGGGCAGGAGGAACCATCTCTTACAACCTGATTAATGGGAATTTAACTCCCAGCTTTAGCGTAGTAGAAGTTCGAAAAAGTAGCATTCAGGAAGGCATGAATGAGATCATCAATGGATCACCGGATGCGGTTCCTGCAAACTTTCAACTCGACATTATCCAGATCGAATCAGAAAACCAAATGGCGGTTGAATTAGGAATCGATGTGAAAACCTGGACTACTAAAGTTTCGTCCGATATGTCTTTTAGTTCTGAAAAGTCGTTTAACAGAACCCTGGTGAAGTTAACCCAGTCATACTACACCATGAGTTTTGACCTTCCAACGAGTCTGGAAGAGATCTTTGACGAGAGTGTCACGCCCGAAGATCTTGGTGTTTATGTACAAAAAGATAATCCGGCTACCTTTATTTCTTCCGTTACATATGGTCGGATTTTCTATATGCTGATAGAATCTACTTCCAGCAGACAGGAAATGTCTGCCAAATTAAATGTTGCGTACGGAGGATTTGGTAATAATGTTGGAGGCGAACTTGGTGTGAGTGCCATGCAGGAGCTCAATGACTTAAAGATAAAAGTTATAGCCTACGGAGGTGATGCCTCTGGTACGTTTCAGTTGGCCGGAGAAAGTAACATCTCGGATATTGCCGACAAATTAGCCGAAAGTACAGATATCAGAACAGGTTTACCACTTTCGTACGTGGTGAGAAGCGTAGAGCGTCCCGACCAAATTGTAGGGACCAGGATTGCCACAGAATACGATGTTGTGGAATGCGAACTTAAAGGTGTATTGCCCCCTGGAATCTACAAAGATCTTATAGACCTTTTTGAGGACGGTATTGGTGCTATGGCTCATCTTACCTCAAGCGATGTCCTGGTTTTTAACAAAACAGGAGACAAATACGCCTGGTTTAACGGTAATACACCGGGTATTCTGAGCGATGGCAACCGTCGTATATTCAATATCGACGATCCTGATGCCCCGCTGGGAGCACTGGAACTGGAAAATGTGGGGGCAGCCATTCACTTTGCAGATAATTTGGCAGACCGGCTATATGTCTTTAGCGGTGATGGGTTTACGTTACAAATAGTTACCATTTCCAGTTATCCACAAAACGTTCTGCCGGTTACACCGATTGGGAACGCAGGCAGTGTGCGTCTTGTAAATGATATCTTTGGCGACAGTGGAAATTTCTTTTTAGCAAGCGAAGGAATAGGCGCCGGAGTGAGGGTAGGTGCCACTGCAATGGCGTACTTCGGGTCCAACGGTGATGGATATCAAATATACGACTCAAGTAGCGGAGGCAGCTGGTCCAATTCAATCTTTCCATCAAATGAATGGTTTTTAAACCAGGATCACGATGGTCCGGACTTGTTCGAAAAAGTGGGAGCGGCTTCCTTTTTTAACGTAGGAGGTTCCAGTGGCAGGTATATTTTTATAAATGAAGCCGGCACGGAAATAATGGAATGGTTCTCATTTGCGTCAGAAAACGATCGGTTTAACGGCCCCTGGGTAATCAATTAGTTGATTTTTAAGTTTGTTCAAAGAAAAAGCCCTGTAGTGCAATACTACAGGGCTTTTCTAATCAAAAACCAACCTAAACACATGAACTTATTATGACACTACAATATTTTGCTTTTTCATAGCAATTTGTACTTATAACAACTAGGAAATAAAAAACCCTACCTCTTTTTTAAAATTTTTATCTTTACTCCTGAAATTTTGATGCGAAAATGACAGATAAATACTTTGATGAGCTCAAATCCGAGTTGCAAAAGGGAGCCGCAGAAAAAGACCACCCATACCGTTATTTTAGCCTGGCAACTGTAGGTGTAGACCATATGGTAAGGCAACGAATCTTGGTGCTCAGAAAAGCCAATGAGGATCTTTTACTCACCTTCTTTACGGACTATCGATCGAAAAAAATAATGCATATACGCGAGAATAAAAGGGTGAGCTTGCTATTCTACGATGCCATTAACTTAATTCAGATCAGAATTGATGGATTGGCTTCGATTGATAAAGATGAAGAAACAATAAAATCGCACTGGAGGGAAGTGAAAGGCTCAGCCCGCAGGGTATATACAAGAACTACAGCACCAGGCTCGGCCATAGAGGCTCCTGAATTAATCGAATATCTGCATGAGGACAATTATTTCTGTGCAGTGAATGTAAC
>JBPCUI010000266.1:0-9861 GCA_051011235.1 Flavobacteriaceae bacterium | reverse complement strand
CATACCAACAGTAGCCAAACGGTTGAAGTGCAAAAGGAGCCCTGGCCGAGATTATAAATAGCTCAGAAGGTAATTCCTGTGCAAAAGAATACAAATCTGCTTCGTCACTCCCATATCCGTGAAAAAGAAAAAGTACTGCCGGGGTGGTAACTGCATTGGATGCGGGTCTTACCAGGTGAGAAAGCGATAGGTTTTTGGTTATCATTTGTAAGGCTTTGGATTTTCAGTTTATTGAGGCTCAATATTCTATTTTAATACCAGATCAGTCAAAGAACAAATTTACGGCTTATCACGATGTTTACTGCCCCTGATCATTGAATAAAAGTAAACCATTTTTGAAAATGATTACCCAGCAATGGCACTGGCTTTTTAGTGTTGTTTAGTGCACTGAGAAAACCGTAAAACCAGAGTACTATATAAAAGATATAAAGTCCGTACCAGGCATATTTATTAAAAGAAACACTTAGAAAAATAGCACAGCCCAGAAAAATGAGGTGAAGACCAAACGCCTGGCGGGTATGAAATCGGGCAAATTCGTGTTTGGGCTCAATATTCATCGTGATAGCAATCAGTGCCCCCAACATGGTCATGTAGGCAATAATGGCAGTGGTTTTACCTTCTTTGCTATGCGACACTCTTGTCTATTGTTGAATTATCAATTGTTTACGGGCATAGATGCCAAATGCACGTCCTTTTAAGGACTGCCCTACAAACATGCTGTTCTTGGAGGTAGATTGAATTGCAGAGGCATTAAGTTCATAAACAGGGTCGGGATCAAAAAGTGCAATACACGCTGGAAGCCCTTCTGCTATTGCGGCACCTTCTATTCCAAATCGTTCTCGCCCCCTGGTTAATACTTCAATGACAGTAGGTGTATCATAGATCTGATTGAGAATTCCGAATGAGTTCTCAATACCTATAGTGCCAAAGCTGGCATTGTCGAATTCAATTCTTTTTTCTTCTATATTGATAGGAGTATGATCTGAAGTTACAAAATCAATCGTTCCGTCTTTAAGTCCTTTCCGAAGGGCCTCTACATCTTTTTTTCCTCGTAGTGGCGGTAGTACTTTTGTATTGCTATCAAAGCCTTCTAATATCTTATCTGTAAACCAAAGGTTGTGTACAGCTACGCTGCACGTAACATCCAGACCTTTCTTTTTAGCATTTCTAATGAGCTCAACGGACCTGGCTGTTGACAGGGTTGGAATATGTAATGCCCCTTCCGTATACTCCAAAATGAACAAATCTCGTGCAATTTGTAATTCTTCTGCAAGAGCAGGAATCCCTCTTAACCCAAGAGCCGTTGAGACATCCCCTTCATTCACAATACCATTTTGTGCAATTTGGGAATCCATTGGAAACGAGAAAACCAAGCCCTTAAACACTTGTGCGTATTGCAGAGCAATCTTAAGCAAGCTCGAATTTTCAAGTGGGTTTTTATAGTCGTAAAAGCCAACAGCCCCTGCATTCCTCATATCGTAGAGCTCGGCCAGCTCCTTTCCCTGGCTCTTAACCGTCACTGCACCCAAAGGATATAGATGGGCAGCCTGTCCGTTGTTTCGGTTTATTAAAAACACGATATCGCCACTACTATCGGGTATTGGGTTAGTATTTGAATTAAGGACGATATCCGTAAATCCGCTCCTGGCAACTACCCGGAGGCCATGGGCAATAGTTTCTCGCTCTTCAAATCCGGGCTCTCCAAAACTAACGCTGCTGTCGAACCATCCTGCTGATATATGCAAATTTGGGAGCTCAATGATCTTGCTGTTTCCATAATTTTCAATCTTCGCTGCAATTCGATCAATGATCCCATCTTTAATGAGAATATCCCGTTTCTTTAGGTGAAGTTTTGGGTTGGTGGTGTCTACGATTACGGCAGACCTTAACAGTACATTCATTTAATTATTTTTTGTACAAGAACTTCTGTTAGGACAAAAAGCAGTGCTAAAATAACAAACCATTGCCAAAGCTCATTAACCTTGTTGTCTTTTTCCATATTGTTCAAGAGGCTTGTAACATCTGTGTTTTTTGAGCTTACTGAGACAGAGCTAAGATCGGCATAGGTCAGATCACTTTCAATTCTCGGGTAATTGAAACTTATCCTCCGTACAAGTGAGTCACCTAATACGATATCAAATATCCCATCTTCTGACGGATGTTCCTCGAAATCAAGAGTGGTTTTGTTAGAAAAGGATTGCTGTAAGGGTATAAATTCGTACTCATTCTTGACTACTTTCGCTATTTTATCACTTGGTAAACTAACTGGAATATCGATTTTCGTAGTAGAATTAAGAGAGTGATACAAGGCCGGAAGGTTTAGGCTCAGGGCTCCCATATTATAAAAACTGGGTACAATGATCGGTGAATTCTGAAAATTGGTATTCTCCTGGTCAATAGGTGCCGAAAAAATATAAATACCACTGTCTCCAACTAAAAAAGGATTTCCATTTTGCAACCGCAATACCGCAGGAGCACTACTGTTCATTTTGAAGTGAGCCGAAACTTTTGGATACTGAAAATTCCTGACCGACTTCTCAAATACGTTTTTATAAAGAGGGTGATCAAATGAAATGGTAGTAATTTGTTGTTCCGATTCTACTAACTGAGTATATCGCGATCTGGAATATCGCGACAAAAGACTGTTATAACTCTGAAGATCTGCTTCCAAACTCGGAATCACTACAAGGCTTCCACCGCCACTGGTATAAGAATATAATACATCTTGCAACGAAGCAGGAATAGTATTTAGCTGGTTCAGTATAATTAAATTCTGTTGATCAATATCGCTGTAATTTAAATTGGCTAAATCATACGTTGCCAATACGCTCTCGGCTTCAAGATAAATTCTTTCCAGAAAATCCTTTGGTTTTGAACCGATGACCAAAACACGAATTTTCTTTTTTTTGCTGATATTGAAATAAATCTGATTGTCGTATCCCAGTCCCGCATCCGCTATTTCAATTCTGCCATCTATAACCAAGTCTTTTGGCAGGCTAAAATCAACCTCTGCCCGACCACTATCATTGAACTTTGCAGCAGTTTTTGCTATTAATGTATCGGCATTCCAAATAGATACAGGGCTATTCTCAACCTCTCCACTGGCTTTAAGAGTCGCTTTTAGTTCGAGTTGCGTAGGGGAGGAGTTGCTTATATACACTGAGTCCAGGGCTATATTAGATGTGTGCTCTGGTTGTAATTGTACCAAATGGACATCTATTCCGGATATGCTATCATTCAGATTAAACATTAGTTCCTGAAAATCCGAAATAACCACAAATTCCTTTCCGCCATCCGTATCTCCCTGAAACAAGGATCGAGCTTTCAGGATGACTTCACTCATACTTAACTGCTTATGAGTATGAGTCAGGCTCAGCAACTCATTCTGGAATTCAGCAGGAGTCACTCGAAGGAAGGTCTGAACATTGGTAAACAGACTGACCTCCTTGTCTGGCGGTAATTTTTTGATCAGATCCTGGACGGCCAATTCCAGCAGATCGGATGATTCGGTACGGGCCTGCATGCTAAACGAGTCATCAATATAGATGACCGTCTCTTTCTCTGCCAGGGCAGTCTCCGAAGCTAAAAATGGTTGGGCAAAGGCTAGAATAATAGAGGCAAACAACAGGATACGCGTAATAAGCAGCAACCACTTTTTCAATGAACGGCTTTTACGGGTTTGAGCTTGAACTCTTTTAAGCAGGCTCACATTGGTAAATGCCGTCTTTTTAAATTTTCGAAGCTGAAATAGATGGATAATTATGGGAATCAGGAGGAGGAATAAGGCCCAAAGAAGTTCCGGATATTTAAACTGCATTCCCAACTTTGATTTGACAAATATAGTAATTAAACAAGCGCACTCCTCCTCCTCAATGGTGATAATAAAAAGTTAAATACTGGCTTTGCTACAAAGGAGTTTATTGACTAACAAAAGAAAAAGTAGTCTGTAGCTTGCCGAAGACCCAAATTTTCCAGATAAGATCTGATGGCTTCCTGGGCCTCGGAATTAGCTACACTCACAATACTCTGTGGTGCCTGGAGTGATTCCAGAGCCTGGTATGGCAGCAATTCGCAATCATAGATCTTTTTACCAATTTTTTTTGGATTATCGCAAAGCCAGTAAAAGTCCAGATCTCTTTTCTGTAATAGTCGTGCTACTGTCTTCCCTTTGGTGCCAGCTCCCCAGACGGCGAGAGGTCGGGATGGATCATGGTCTAATTCGAGAAAGTAATGGACCTTTATATCCAGAAAATAGTTTTGGGCATAGTGAACACTGGTTCTTGAAGTCCTGCTGGGGTAGTCTCGCCACTTGTGTAAGACCTGGGAACAGGGGATACATTTTAGCTGATTCTTATAGAATCTAAATGTAAGATCGTAGTCTTCCGGATATCTGTCCGACTCAAAAGCACCTGACTTCTCCAGATCGACCTTGTACGCCATCCAGCATGGTGAGGGTACAACACATTCCTTATAGATCTCATCGTAATTACTTCCTTTGGCAATAAGTTGGTTAATCCATTTTTCGTAGCGCGCATAGCCATCACTAATACCGGTTGAGGAGAAATATTTTACCTGTCCAACGGCCAGATGTCCAGGACCAGCACTGGAGAGGGAGTTAATTAAATATTCCAATTTAGAGGGATACATAATATCGTCAGAATCCATACGTGTTATATAGATCCCGGAAGCATTGGCATAGGCTGTTTTCAATGCAGAAATAATTCCATGGTTTTTATTCGAAAGTACCTTGATGCGCTGGTCACGCGTGGAGTAGTCGAGAACAATAGACTTACTTCGATCGGTAGAATGATCATCCACTGCCAGTAGTTCCCAATTCCCGTACGTTTGCGCCAGTACCGAATTAATACATTCCTCCAGGAACACCGCAGTGTTTTTAAAAGGCATTAATACACTGATTTTTCCTGGGTTCATACTGATTTTATTTGGGAATAACTCTTGGTTAAGAATAATTACTGCCTAATGAATAAAATCAAAAGAAGGATTTTCAATTCAGCTAAGCCGACCTTATTCTAATTTTTCTTTTTAAACTCAAACCTGTATTCGTAACCTAAACTTAATGCCGTGAAATCGGCCTGGCCAAAATTTGCATTAATATGCGCACCGATGAATACGTTGTGAATTGGATTTTTATTTGTACTGATAAAATACCATTTTACACCTATTCGGGTGGGTATGGAGCGTTTAAGTTCATAATAGGTGTCCAGTTCTCCCAGCGTCGTAACTGTTTCACCTCCGCTTTGAAAGGTGTCTCCTTCATTGAGCTGCCAATCAATTTTATAAGCGGGTTTGATAATATTAAACCCTATGTCTAATTCGGCACCAACATGACCCAACAACAATTCGCCCTCCACCATGACACCAATATTAGAAGAATAACTTAGTGGATCATCAGCAAAATGGGGATATAGTTCTTGAACCAGTGCTTCATTATTATCGATATAGTCATAGTAGTGCTCGTAAACCCGGTAGAAAAGACCAATGCCGAGCTTAAATGTGGAATTGACGATCTTTCCATACGAGATTGCTGCCGTATAAACCTCTTTCTTATCATTAAAGACTTCAGATAATACGTTTTGACCCAATCCAGCCCGGAAGCTCAAATAACGCTGTTTAGTCTTTGTTTTGACCGAATCAATGCTTAGAGGCCTTAACTTTTCAACTGCTTGTCCGCTCATGAATTCTGCTTCCAAAGCAGCCACGAATGAATTCAGTCCCTGATTTGGTAATCTTGTATGTCCGTTTGAATGGTGCGTATAGCCTACGCCGACACGCCAGGTCGTTTTTTTTCGTTTTGTTAAATCGTAATATAACAGTGATCTGAAGGACCATTTAAAATCCGTGCTCACTGCCCGGTTAAACGGGTTTGTCACAGAATCGAACTGCTTGCTTAAATAGGAGAGCCCCAGTCCGGCCTTTACCCGCCATCTTTGATTACTTTTAGCAAACGGATGTACTTCAAAATATGGCATCAAAGTTATTGCATAACCTATTTGATCTCTATTGCCAAAATCCACATATCCAAAAGTTATTCCGGTCCTTGGACTCCGTAACCTCCTTGCCCATTCCTGATCTTTATTCTGATGGAACCAGCCTAAACTTATCAGGGCACTCTTTTGAATTTTGGTTTCCGGGAAATTCGTGTTGGCTTCCATGGTCTTGCCAAGATTTATCTCTGCGGCAAAAAATAATGGATTATCTACTGTCGGGCTTTGCGCATAAATACCGGAATAGTGACCTAACCAAATACAAAGCAAGCTCACGCGAATAATATTTTGGTGCAGCCAGGAAAAATTCGCCTTTGGAACATTCATATTCCGCAAGCCTTTAAAAAATATCTGATGTGGTTTACAATCATCAATGGTTGGTATTTAGGCAAACGAAGCTTAGACTTTGTTCAAGGCCGCTTATTTGGTTGGTTTCCAGACTCATAGGATTCAACAATATCTTCTGTTATTTAAAGTATTCCTCCCAATTAACCGTCTTCCCGGAGGTTGCGGAATACCTGGCCGCCTCCAGTATTTGCATTACGATTCGATTATTTTCAATGCCCGAAAGATCGAACTGCGAAAGCTGATAACCCTCTTTCACCACTTTTTGCAAGAGCGCAAATGGGTCGTGAATTCCTGGCGGAAGGGGAGGTGCTTTAAATGTCACGGCTTCGTCTGACTCCTTTTCGAGGATATGCATGTCTGTTCCGTTTTTGCAGAAGATATAGCCTTCTTTACCATAAACCTCCATATCCTTCACATTATGCGGCCAGTTCCAAGAAGCCTGTATGATGACCTGGGCTTTAGGATAAGTAAGTACAATTGTAGCTTCGTCCTCCACATCCGGATAAAGATCCGGTTTTATCTGCTGCACAGTGCAGGAAACGGTTATTGGAGTAGTACCCTCCATCAACCAGGTGCTGATATTGGCCCCGTAACATCCGAAATCGGTTAGAGCCCCACCTCCGTTTAATACCGGATCTGTTAACCATTCGAGGAATTCCGGATTACAACCAATTTCTACAGGTCCGGGATGGCCGGTGTGAAAAACTATTTTTCGAATACCTCCAATACTTTCATCTTTATGTATTCGCTTATAAGCCTCATAATTGCTACCATACCAGGAAGTTTCATAATTTGTCAATAAATGAATGCCGTGCTCTTTAGCGAGTGAGATCATTTTCTGAGCGTGTTCCCAATTTACCGCCAAAGGTTTTTCAACCATAACATGTATACCCTTAGGGGCACAATATTCAACTACTTCCAGATGTCCGTAAATTGTATTAAAAGCTGTAACTGCATCGGGCTGTGTATTTGCGATCATTTCCTCCATGCTGTCAAAAACGATGTCCATTGAATAGCCGTGTTGCTTCGAATATTCTTTTGCAAGCTTCCTATTAGGCTCAACAATGCCCACAATTTCAATATCGCCCTGTTCTTTCCTGCCCAGGATCCAGTGAACATGTGTATGCACCAGCCCTATGACACCAATGCGCAATGGGGATTTGACTTCTGGTCCTTTCGACCTCATATTATCATAACCTCTCCTTACCCGCACTTGATTCAGTTCCCCTGCCATTGCAGACATGAGTGGGACCAACAGTAAGACGATCATTAATTTTCGGCTCATATACTGCAGTGGATTATTTTGACAAGGCCTGAGCAATAGCCGATTCAGTGAGTGGTGCCATAGCTAAATAGCCCTCCTTATTGGGATGAACTCCATCGTAGGCAAATTTTTCTGTCATACCATTCTCATTATTTACAAGCGCTGAAAAATAGTCGAGGTAAACCAGCTTATGTGATTCTGTATATAGTTTGATCATCCTGTTGAGTTCTGGTATTTTTATGTGAGGATCACAGCCGGGTTTCCAGGGATAATCCGATGCGGGAAGAACAGACGCCAGAACCACTTTAATATTATTGGCCATTGCAATCTCTGCCATACCTTTTATATTGTCCATAATCATTTCAAGAGTGGTAGGGCCGGTGTTGCCTGCAATATCGTTTGTGCCTGCGAGGATGACCACCACACTCGGTGATAAGGCCACAACATCCTGTCTGAAACGTATCAGCATCTGTGGGGTAGTCTGGCCGCCAATACCGCGGTTTACATAGTTTTTGCCCTTAAAGAACTCCGGAAAGTGTTCCAACCAGCCGATTGTAATAGAGTTACCCATAAAAACGATTCTATTTTCCACTTCTACTGTTGCTTTGAGTTCTTCATTGGCCTTCTTATAATGCCCGAGTTGTGCCCAATCCTGGGCATTGGTTTGTGCACAAAAAACAATACATACAAAAAGAAAAATTTGAGCAAACCAAGTATTAGACATCTTTGTTAAGATTTTGGGCCGTAATATACAAAATGTCAAAGACTGGGATCATGCGCGTCTTTGGAAGACATTCAAAAAAAAACCCTGCAGATTAGCTGCAGGGCATATATTCTATTTAAGCCATTGCTTATTCGCAAATGGAGTCTTCTCCAGTGCTGTCCCAGCAATGCCATAGTTCATCCTGAAAATACTGAAAAGCACGGACGCGACCGAAATAGTCGGTTCTGTTCCATTCTATTCGCACATCGCTAAAGTCTTCAAGATTCTCGTCATATGCATGCAAATCTAAATACGCATCATAATCACCATCCTGCAAACCGTATTGCAAATAACTGTCCCTGAACAGGTCGTCATTTTCGTTGGCGTCTAATTCGCGAACCCATGTATAACGTATACTTCCAACATCCTCGCCGGAGCGCTCCCAGTCTATGCGAAGCATAGCATCCGGTCTGTCGTGGCTTTCATTGAGCAACCAATGCCCACTGTTTCCATCGAGATCCGATACACCAGAAAACCAGAGGAATTCTTCAAATGGTTCGATTCCCATTTTTGTGACATACATTTCCCAAACTACCTCTTCACCGACAATCTCACCGGTAAGGCGTGCAGTATATTCGCTGGTAAAGCCAGCCACCGAGTAAGACCACTGCCATTTTAAATCTCCGACTACTTCAGCATCGTGGTTAAATGCAGCGTGAAAAGATGCGACCGGTACGGCCAAGGTGCTGAACAATGCTGTATTCCATACACCAACCACGAGCCTGGAAAATACCCAGTTGCCGTTTGGTGCAGTTCTATTTATTGGGCTTTGGATCGCTTGTGGATCATCCATAAATCCTTCGAAATCAAAAGCCATAGTTTCGAAAGGTGGTAACTCGACCGATTGAGTCTCGGAGTTACCTTCGTCCGAATTGTCACAAGAGACAAAAAAGACGACTAAAAAAGTGGCTAATATGCCTAATAACTTGCTGTTTTTCATAACTGATAGGGTTATTGTAAGATTAAAGTCTATCAGTACAACGATTCAGCCGGTATATTAGTATAAAAATGCCAAGAATTGAGGCCAAAATTTAATAGAGGAAAAAGAATCCTTTTCCGACACTAAATCAACGCGGAAATTAGTCAATATCAGTACCTGGCACTTTTTCCCTGAGAAAGTGTTCTGGAGATAAAATTGCGAATATCATTGTTTGCCTTCTCCAGGTCTTCGCGTCTTAAGTACATCATATGTCCGCTGCGGTAACCCTTAAATTCAAATCTGTCCTTCATTCTTCCACTGGGATCAATCTGCCACATGGTATATTTAGCATTAAAGTAAGTAGTTGCCCCGTCGTAATAACCGCTTTGTACAAGTACATTCAAGTATGGGTTTTGCGCCATTGCCTGCCTTAAATTGTCTCTTGTATTGTCATCTTTGTTATCCCACGGGCGTACAGGGCCGAACATGTTGTACTTCATATCCGTTTTAAATTTTAACTCCTCTTGTAAATAGTAATTGATTGCAGGTGTAAAACTATGCA
>JBPCUI010000265.1:0-5466 GCA_051011235.1 Flavobacteriaceae bacterium | reverse complement strand
GTTGTAACTGAGTAGTTATCAACATATAAGCCCATGCCGGTATAATTGCCTCTGTTGAACAGGTAACGGCTACATAGTTGTCTTTGTAATCTGCCCATGAATGTTCTAAAACATGTTCTCTGAAATCTTTTTCTTTTAGGATTATCCCTTCGAAAAGCCATGGGCTTATGTCTAACAGTATCCGATCGCCTACTGGATAGTATTCTTCCAGGTCAAAGGTGACCAGGCTACTTTGGGAGACTCTGTTGACTATTTCAGACATGGGTGTTTATTGATTTCAGTAATGATTAAAGAAGCCCTAGTTCTAATTTGGCTTCTTCGCTCATAAGTTCCTGGGACCAGGGCGGATCAAAGGTAATTTCTACAAACGCATTCGCAACCTCGTCGAGGGATTTCACTTTCTCTTCTACTTCCACTGGCAGTGTTTCCGCTACAGGGCAATTCGGAGATGTCAGGGTCATTAAAATTTTAACTTCGTGTTCTTCATTGACGAAAACGTCGTAGATCAGGCCCAATTCATAGATGTCTACGGGAATCTCCGGATCATAAATGCTCTTGAGAACCCTTACAATCTTTTCCCCTAATTCACGTGTGTCTATTTCTTGCGTTTCCTTACTCATTTGGTATGTTCATCAATTTGTAACGACAATTTTACTTGCTAATTTAATTGGGTCTGGTATGCTACCGCATATAGTTTTAACTGCTTAATCATACTGACCAGGCCATTTGCTCTTGTTGGTGATAAGTGTTCTTTAAGCCCTATTTCATCAATGAAATCTGTTTTAGCATCGATAATATCCTGTGGTTTTTGGCCGCTAAATGACCGTACCAGAATTGCAATGATCCCTTTGGTGATAATCGCGTCACTGTCTGCGGTAAACACCAATTTGTCCTTATCTAATTCGGCATGCACCCAGACTTTGCTCTGACAACCTTTAATAATGTTATCATCTGTCTTGTATTGCTCGTCAATCAGAGGTAGTGATTTGCCTAATTCAATCATATACTCATAGCGCTGCATCCAATCGTCAAACATTGAAAATTCATCTACAATTTCCTCCTGAATTTCCGCGATGTTCATTGGCTTGTTTTCGGTAAAAATACGATAAGTATCCATGGTTTTCAACGCTTTTGGAAAATGATAACACTTGTTAACTATGAGAGCATGCTCACCGCTTTCTTAACCCCATCTACCAATACATCCGCCTCGGCAAGGGTATTGTAAAAGCTAAAACTGGCCCTGACCGTACCTGGAATACTGTAAAAATCCATAATGGGTTGAGCACAGTGGTGCCCGGTTCGTACGGCGATACCTAATTTATCCAGAATAGTTCCGATATCATATGGGTGTATATCACCCACGTTAAAGGATATTACCGAAGTCTTGTTCTGGGCAGTCCCATAAATCCTAAGTCCATCGATGCGCTGCAATTGCTGTGTTGCGTATTCGAGCAGTTCGTCTTCATACCGTGAAATCGCTTCAAATCCAAGACTATTCAAATAATCCACGGCCGCCCCAAAGGCTATACCCCCGCAAATATTAGGCGTACCGGCTTCAAATTTATGTGGCAGATCTGCATAGGTTGTTTTCTCGAAAGTAACTTCAGCAATCATTTCTCCACCACCCTGATACGGGGGAAGCCGCCTTAACCACTCTTCTTTGCCATATAAAATGCCCGCCCCGGTGGGACCGCACATTTTATGCGCAGATGCAGTATAAAAGTCCACATCCAGTGCCCGGACATCAGCGACTATGTGCGCAGCTGCCTGGGCGCCATCGATCAGCACTACAGCTCCAACTGCATGGGCCTGGCTTATTATTTCTTCAATCGGATTGATGGTCCCGAGTGCATTGGATACATGATTACAGAAAACCAGCTTGGTGCGTTCATTGAGCAGCTGTTCGTACTTATCCATCTGTAGCTCGCCTGATTCATCCATTGGAAATACAACCAATTTTGCTCCTGTTTTTTCACAGAGCATTTGCCAGGGAACTATGTTGCTGTGGTGCTCCATGGCGGAAACCATGACTTCATCACCCGGTTGAAGAATTGAGCCAAATCCATTGGCTACAAGATTTATACTATGTGTGGTCCCGGATGTAAAGATGATCTCTAACGCTTTGGCTGCATTAAAATGTTCTTTTAGCTTTA
The DNA here is from genome assembly GCA_051011235.1 of Flavobacteriaceae bacterium. Taxonomy (GTDB): domain Bacteria; phylum Bacteroidota; class Bacteroidia; order Flavobacteriales; family Flavobacteriaceae; genus JAHEJJ01. The sequence continues at coordinate 3,313 of JBPCUI010000265.1, read as the reverse complement.
GACGAGCTTGTTCATAAGCATCGGTAGCTTCCTGTGAAAGACTGTGTACTCCGCGATGAATATTAGCGTTGTATCGCGAATAATAGTCCACTATTTTATCGATAACCGGTTGAGGCGTTTGAGAAGTCGCTGCATTATCGAGATAGACCAATGGATTTCCGTTCACTTCTCTTTGAAGGATAGGAAATTCTTTGCGAACCGCTTCTATATTTAATGTGGCTTGAATCATACGAGTAGGCGGATTTTAATGGCAGGTCTACAAATCGAATCCCAACCTTACCCCTAGCTTTTCGGCAATAAGTCTGTTGATCCTCAATTTTAGTTCCGGGATACGCACGCTTGCCAGGACGTTATTCGCAAATGCATACATAAGTAAGGCTTCAGCTTCCTTTCTCGGAATCCCTCTTGTATTTAAGTAAAACAAGGCTTCTTCATCGAGTTGACCAATAGTACAGCCGTGCGAACACTTCACATCATCCGCAAATATTTCCAACTGTGGTTTGGTATTGATTGTAGCTTTATCGCTAACCAGAATGTTGTTGTTTTGCTGAAAAGCGTTGGTCTTCTGCGCAATTTCATCAACGATAATTTTTCCGTTGAAAACACCTGTGGCGTTTTCACCATAAATACCTTTGTAGTCCTGATGGCTTTCACAATTGGGCTCCTTATGATGTACCAAGGTGTGATGGTCTACATGCTGCTTTTTATTGAGAATAGTTACTCCTTTTAATGTGGAATCAATTCGCTCGCCGTTTTGATAAAAATTCAGGTTATTACGTGTAATATTCCCTCCGAAGGAGAAAGTATGAACATTCACAGTACTTCCTTGTTTCTGCGATATAAAAGAATTGTCTATTAGTGATGCATGCTCCGAATCGTTCTGCACTTTATAATAATCGATCAGTGCATTTTTCGATGCAAATATTTCGGTGACAGCATTTGTCAATACGTTGTTCGAAGTTAGGCTCTGATGCCTTTCTATGATCTGAAGCTCTGCATTTTCCTCAGCGATGATCAAATTCCTTGGTTGCAGCATTAGTGCCGCTTCATTGCCTGTGGCGAAATGAACAATCTCTATGGGTTTTATCGGCGCTTTGTTTTTTGGAATATAAATGTAAGCGCCTTCCTTGCTAAACGCAGTATTCAAACTTGTTAGCGAATCGTCTTTTGAGGCAACCTTGTTAAAAAACAATTCTATTATAGGTTGGTAAATTGGTTTGGTCAGGGCAGCACTCAACAGGCAAATATCTACCCCATCGTGGGTGGTCTCAGATAAATATGAACTGTAGATCCCATCGATGAACACGATCTTATAGGTGTCCATCTCGTGCAGAAAAAACTGTTTAACATCCCTGTATTCCAGGGCATTTACCTTCTTTGGAAAAATGCTGAAGTCCAGCTTGCGTAAACTATTCAGCGAGGTATATTTCCAGGCTTCCTGCTTGCGGTTTGGAAATCCATTGTCCTCAAAATACCTGATCGCTTCGGAGCGTATATCGTGCACCGGATGATCTACATCCACGTGGTTCTGGAAAGCCAGGAAAGAAGAAACCAACTTTTCTTTGAGGTCCATATTATTGTCTATTTATTTTTCGGTAACAACTTCGTTCTTCAGCCAGTCGTATCCCTTGTCTTCGAGTTCTAATGCCAAATCTTTAGTGCCAGACTTTACTATTTTACCCTCGTGTAATACATGTACAAAATCTGGTACGATATAGTCTAATAACCTTTGGTAATGTGTGATAACCATCACAGCATTTTTTTTACCTCTCAGCTTATTTACTCCATTAGCCACAATTCTCAAGGCGTCTATGTCTAATCCTGAATCGGTCTCGTCAAGAATAGCCAGTTTCGGTTCGAGCATTGCCATCTGAAAAATTTCGTTCCTCTTCTTCTCACCACCCGAAAATCCTTCATTTAACGATCGGGAAAGAAATTTTCTGTCAATTTCCAATAATTCGGATTTCTCCCGAATAAGTTTCAACATTTTATTGGCGGGCATATCTTCCTGGCCCCTTGCCTTTCTCGATTCATTGATGGCCGTTTTGATGAAATTAGTCACTGTTACCCCTGGGATCTCAATAGGATACTGGAAGGACATAAATACTCCTTTATGTGCGCGATCTTCCGGTGCTGTATCTTCCAGGTCTTCCCCTTCAAATTCAATACTGCCCTCGGTGATCTCGAATTCCTCTTTCCCGGCAATTACGGCGGCGAGTGTACTTTTCCCCGATCCGTTAGGACCCATGATTGCGTGTACCTCTCCGGGATTGACTTCCAGATTAATGCCGTTCAGTATTACATTGTCATCGACGCCGGCATGTAAATTCTTTATTTTTAACATCTTATCTTCTATTTTAAATACTCAGGTGCTTTTGGCATGCTGAGAAAATCTTCTTTTTGGTGTTGTAAATACACTTTTGCCCCGCGTTCTTCAGCAAAAGCCTCGAACTGGTTCATGCTTTCCCTGGTTTGTGCCAGGTCGTAATTAAAAATGGGAATACGTTGAAACTCCCTGTTCTCAGAAAAATGATATAGATCTCCGGAAAGAAGAAGTGGCCCATGGTCTTTTAAATCCAGGAAAAGGACCTGGTGCCCGGGGGTATGACCGGGCATAAATTTCATTATTACCGTTCCATCGCCAAAGACGTCGTGATCTCCATTGATCAATTCGATCTTATCCAGATCTTTTACGGCATTATAACTGTCCGGGTTGCCTTCCTTTACCTCATCACTTAGTACCCAATTATATTCTTTTTCCTGCACCAACCAGGTTGCATCTTTTAGTAAAGAGACATGACCCAAATGGTCAAAATGTGTATGTGATAGAGAAATATACTTAATATCCTGGATGCCCATCCCAATCTTTTCGAGCTGGTGATGTAATGAATCCTTTCTCGATACAGTAAAGGCACCGTCGGGTGATGTAAAAGGCTCATCCATGGCAACCAGGGACTCCGGCAGGCCGGCATCCCACATTAAATTGCCTTTGGGATGCTGAATCACATAAAATGCATTGGCAAATACCTTGCTCTGACCTTTGTAAGTATCATCCTCGGCAAATATCCCGAGTGAATTCACAATTATCTTGCCGCCATCCAAAGTATAAAGTTTAACCTTCGGGGCGGTATTTTCTATGTCAGTTCCACCTACTTCAGCCACCTTTTTTGGAGCATTCCTGCATGTGGTAAAAGAAACTATAATAATAAGAGCAAGTAGCTTTTTCATTTCTTTATCCTACTGAGCCTTCAAGACTAATCTCTAATAATTTTTGAGCCTCCACCGCAAATTCCATAGGAAGCTTATTCAGAAC
>JBPCUI010000264.1:0-2989 GCA_051011235.1 Flavobacteriaceae bacterium | reverse complement strand
CCTCCTGATGGCAGAACGGGCATCTTCCAGGCTGTTAATGGGAGCTTTAAAATCTCCTTCTGCCCCATACAAAATGATCCCTGTAGAATATAAGCGCGGACCCGTCATTATACCGCTTTTTATCATTTCTGACATGGCAAAAATAGTCTCCGTATTCGCCGATGGGTCGTGGGCAGTAGTAACCCCATAGGCTAAATTTGTATACAATTGCCAGTGTTTTTGAGTACTTAAGCCATACCGAAACCCCCCAATATGTGCATGCGCATCTACAATACCGGGCATGATGGTCTTGCCGGCCATGTCGTATACTTTGGTCTTCCCGGGGATGGCAATATCAGCGGCATTCCCCATGCTTTCAATGCGATTCCCGTTTACCACAATGGTACCGTTTTCAATTACATTCCCATCTTCCATGGTAATGATCCTGGCATTTGTGAACGCAATTTTGCCTGTTGGGGCATCCACCTTTGCTTTCACCGCTACTTTTATACCTGTAGTATCCATTTTGTCCACTTTTTCAGGGGACCCCGGTAAAAAGGTAAACCGTTCTTTTATGGCATTGGAAAAATAGGTATCGCCCAGTGTCCAGTGTATGGTTTTACTATCTGCCGACCAATGCAGGTTGATCCCGGCATCTTTAGCGATTTGGGAAACAGGTACCAGGGTGGACTTATTGTCCAGATCAATCTCCTTTCCATTAAGTAACAAGGGGGCAATATAGGCCTTGTGCAGGGTGGTAAATGCGATCCATTTATTATCAGGACTCGGTACCAGGCGGTTTGCATACTTAGATTTTATATGTGTTCTTTCGTCTTTCCCATTTAAATTCACCGACTTTAGGGTCTTGGTAAGATTCCCAAAATAAGTGCCCCCTGTCTGGTAAAATATACGGTTGCCGGTGGTGGAGAATTGAGGATATTCCCCTTCTTTGCTAAGGTGTTTTATGCTATTGCCATTAACGTTCATGGTATAGATCCCGGTTTTCTTGTCAAAGCTAAAACCCTGGTCCATGTTGCCCGCTTCCTTCCTGAAAGTGATCTGTTGCCCGGAAGGGCTATAGGTCGGTGTTCTGTAAATTCCTTTTTCTTTGGTGAGTTGTACCGAAGTACCTCCGCTTGCAGGAATCTTATGTATAGCGCCCAAATTTTCGTCGTTCCAGCTTACGTAGACCAGTTCTTTCCCGTCTGGGGAGAAGGATGGTTCAGATTCAAGATCTGTTGTGCCGGTGAGTCGTTTTGGTGTGCCGTTTGGCAGTTTTCTGGTCCACAGATGCCCCAGGGCATTAAAGACCAGCATCTTCCCATCTGGCGAGGTCACTGCCTGCCTAAGTACCTTGGCGGTAAACTCGTTGTCTGCTATTGGATTGTTAAAATGAACGGTTTCAGCTATTGGAATGCTGGCATCGATGGTGAAGGGAATATTGGTAAGCTGCAGTGTGCTAATGTCTATTTTGTGGAGCTTCCCTTTGTTCCAAAATACAATGGCAGAGTCATCGGGCAGCCAGCTAAAATTAGGATAGGTGCCAAAAATTGCCCAGGCCTCTTGCTGATCCTTGTTAAGGTTGTCTGTAAGAGGCCATTCTTCGCCTGTATTCAGATCGTGCAGATAGAGCGCCGTTTTGGTGCGCACCCTTTTTATAAAGGCCAGTTTGGTACCATCTCTGGACACCTGTGGTCTGGCAGCCCCTCCCGGGCCCCCTGTTATGGTAGTTGTTTCTCCGGTTTCAAATTCATAGCGTTTTATGGCATAGATTTGTTTGTTGGGATCCTTGTTGTACTGAAAAAGCCCACCCGGATACACATCTTCACTGTAGTACAAATAGTTGCCATCGGGTGATATGCAAGGTTCATTAACATCTTGCTGGTCGTTTTTTCGCTTGGTCAGCTGCACCCCAGCGGCACCGGTCTGGTGATACTGCCAGATCTCTCCGGCACCCAAAGAGCGTTTTGATGTAAAGTGTTTTCTGGCTACAAGATAGTCCCCATCTGGTGTCCAATACGGATTGTTCAGTAAACGAAATTTTTCTTTGGTAACGGCTTTGGCCTCCGTGCCGTCTGCATTCATCACCCAAATATTGTCACCTCCGCCGGCATCACTTGTAAATGCTATCTTCTTTCCATCCGGGCTAAAACGCGGTTGGATCTCAAAAGGAATTCCGCTCCGCAATACTTTTGCCTTCCCGCCAGAAATGGGCATGGAATAGATATCCCCCATCATATCAAAAACGAGGGTTCTCCCATCTGGACTTAAATCCAGATTCATCCAGGTGCCTTCGTTGGTAGTGAAGTCATGATTTTTATAGCTAAAGGAAGCGCCGGGATTGGCCACATCCCAACTCGTGGAGTCTTTCTTTGTTTCCTGGGCATAAATAGATAAGGTGCACAGAAGGAGGACGGTAAAAAATAGTTTTTGAGTCATATTGTGGCTGGTTTAATTCTTTTTCTAAATATAGGGAAAGTCATTTAGAAGCTATTGCCTTTTATTACGAATGTTAGGAGGCATTAAAATAGACCTCCTTCACTCATGCTTTTTCAAATTGCTGCGGCGAAAAATCAGGAAATACTGGGCTGGATTCTCCGCATAACTCGCTTGATAGCGCAAGCATCATGTTAGTGTCATCCTTGTTTTAGTTCATTTTGCATCAAGGTAAAAATGAACAATAGAATAAAGTAAGCTCCAGATTTACTTCAAGGATCCCAGCACCACTTTGTAGTTTCCTCCGCCTTCATTACATTTCGGACGGACAGGTCCGCTTGCATTTCATTTCTGACGAATACTCCTATGCCATTCTACGGAAGACCAAGGTTGGCTTTCTGGGTATAAGGATCTCATTCCAAATCACTTAAATCATCTTTTCGACACACTCAGTTATCTAACTGATAAAGCATTAGGGATTTGGGTATGGGAAAGAAATAATCCCTTTTAGATCTAATGTTGAAGCAAATAAAGGCTATTTTAGTAGTAGTACATATCTAGAACATATTAACCC
>JBPCUI010000263.1:0-4311 GCA_051011235.1 Flavobacteriaceae bacterium | reverse complement strand
TAACACATACAGCAAAAGTTAAGTTAACCCCTAGCATAAAAGAAAACAAAGAAATTTGCGTCTGATTATTTGAGTTAGTATTTTTTGAGTTAGTTAGTTTTAAAAACCGGTGTATTGCCGGTTTTTTTTTGGGCTATATGTAATTTTTAAAAAGCATTTTAATCACATATTAACTAATTATAAATAAAAGGAAACCAGCATTAAAACTACCAGCTCAGCTTAGGCCATCTAACTCAATCACGGCTTATTCCTTTTTTTTATACAAGCCATCAAAGGCTACGTTGGTCACTTCTCCTTTGATCAGTATTTCCCATAATTGACGTACCGTTCCGTCTTCATTCAAGGTATAGGTAATGCGGTTTACATAGGCCGATTTCTTTTCCCTGGGAATCTCATCGGAGACTAACACCATTTGATTTCCTATTCTTTTCCCATACAGATATAAATGAGAACCGGCATTATCTATCCACAATTGTTCCCATTGGGTAGTTTGACTGTTGTAGAAGTTAACACTGCTGCCGGTAAAGAGATTGTTCGAACTGATCCAATTTTCCCTTAAAATGCAGTTATCCTGGTCTTTTTTAATACTATTGGTACCCGCCAGAGTCCCATCGGGCTTAAAAACCTCCCATTCGCCTACCCAGAAATCAAATGCCCGGTGATTTTCGGTACAGCAAGGGCATGGATCGGTTTGGGCCAGCACAGAAAATGACAGAAGAAAAATACCGTATATCAACTTATGGATTCTCACAAAGACAGAATGGGTTGCTCATACTAAAAATAATCAAAATATAAGGATCTGGACGGATTGCACATTATATTAAGATAATGTCAAGGGACGGTAATTTTTTGCCAATATTGTTGCTTTAACGTTAAAAAATAGATAAATCACCTGATTTTTAGTTGAATAGGTCCACGCCCAAACATCTAAGCACCTCATTCGTTCGTATATTTGTTAGAACAAATAAAGACTATGGAAAATCAGTATTGCAAAGTTGGTACGGTAACCCCAATCACCAGTGGACAGCATGCAGTTGCAGTGCTGGAAAACAGGTACCAGAATTTCTTAAAAAAAGCGTCGGAGCTCAAAGGAACAGACTCCAGATTATTGGAATTTTTTGAAAACAAAGCTCAACAGCTCAAAGGAATATTGGAAAACCTGGTACAATAGACGCACCTTATTTTAACCGATCCAGTTCTTCGGACATTTGGGATTGAATTTCTAAGGCTTTTTCAGCTGCCACTTCGGCAAAATCCATATCATTTGAAGCGTATATAATAGCACGGGAAGAATTGATCAGCAACCCTACCTGCTGATTGATACCATGCCTGCAAACTTCATGCAGACTACCTCCCTGCGCCCCTATTCCGGGCACCAACAGGAAATGATCCGGGACGATCTTTCTAATTTCAGCAAGGTATTCTGTTTTTGTTGCGCCCACCACAAACATAAGGTTATGAGCATTATTGTACTGCTTCGAGGTGCGCAGTACCTCCTTGTACAATTCATGATCGCCCAGGAATCTGGTCTGGTAATCAAATGCCCCGTCGTTTGATGTGAGGCCCAGCAGTATTGTGTGCTTTCCGTCGAAAGATAAAAACGGTTCCACGGAATCGCGGCCCATATAAGGAGCAACCGTGACTGCATCGAAACCAAGTTCTTCGAAAAAAGCCCTGGCATACCGAGCCGAAGTATTTCCAATATCACCTCGCTTAGCATCTGCAATTGTAAATAAACCGGGGTCCACAGATTTGATATAGGCCGCAGTTTTTTTGAGGGACTCCCATCCCCTGGCGCCATACGCTTCGTAAAATGCTGTATTGGGTTTATAGCCCACACATAAGTTATGAGTTGCATCGATTATCGCCTTGTTGAAGGCAAATAATGGATCTTCTTCTTCCAATATGTGCTCAGGTATTTTTTCGAGGTCCGTATCCAGTCCGATACACAGAAAGGAGCGTTTTTTATGAATCTGATGAACCAGTTGTTCGGTGGTCATATGCTGATTTAAAATGTCTCAGAAGCCATTTTTAGTTTTTCGGTATTCTCCACAAGCATTAATTCATCAATTATCTTTTGGATGTCTCCGTTAAGGATGTTCTGAAGATCGTACAGGGTTAACCCGATGCGGTGATCCGTTACCCTGCCCTGAGGATAATTGTAGGTTCTGATCTTTGCCGAACGATCACCACTGCTTACCTGGGAACTTCTCTTTGCGGCATCTTCTTCCTGCTTTTTAGCGAGTTCCAGATCGTATAATCTCGATCTCAGTACTTTAAAGGCCTTGTCTTTATTCTTATGTTGTGATTTTTCGTCCTGACACTGCGCTACCAAACCGGTGGGTGTATGAGTGAGTCTGACAGCAGAATATGTGGTATTTACAGATTGACCACCCGGGCCAGATGAACAAAAATAATCTATCCTTACATCCTTGGGATCAATTTGGATTTCAAAATCTTCCGCCTCCGGCAATACCATTACGGTAGCCGCACTTGTATGCACCCGACCTTGTGTTTCCGTTTGCGGTACTCTTTGTACACGGTGAACTCCAGCTTCAAATTTCAATATACCATAAACATCATTTCCAGTAACCTCAAACTGGATTTCCTTATATCCCCCACTGGTTCCTTCACTTAGATCAATAATATTGGTGCGCCAACCTTTAGATTCACAGTATTTAGCATACATTCTATAAAGGTCTCCGGCAAAGATGCTCGCCTCATCACCTCCTGTACCCGCCCTTATTTCCATTACAACATCCTTTGCATCTTCAGGATCTTTCGGTATGAGCAGTAATTTGATCTCCTCCTCCAGTGCAGGTAGTGCCTCTTTGGCCTCTTCTAATTGCAATTTGGCCATTTCAGCCATTTCCGGATCATCTCCCTCAGCTATAATCTCTTCTGCCTCATTAATATTGGCTTGAAGACCTATGTATTGCTCTCTCTTATCCATCAGGATCTTAAGATCCTTGTATTCTTTATTAAGCGCTATATAACGTTTCTGATCAGTTATGATCTCGGGCTGGATGATAAGATCGGAGACCTCATCGAAACGCTGTTTTACAATATTTAACTTATCGAGCATTCTTCAATCCTTAGTCTGCGAATTTACAATTTTTTATATGGTTATAATTGGGATAGCCTCATCCAGAATCTGATCCTGGTGATATGAGCAACAATGGGAAATACGGTTATTATTGATCGAGCAATATGCCACTGCTGTGTACAATATTGCCCAGGTTATCTGCAATGATCACTTCTGTACCGCCCAGCTGGTCTATCAGTGCAAGTCCATCTTCCTTACCCATAATTACCACAGCGGTTGCCAAAGCATCGCAAAGCTCGGATGTTTTTGCCAGGACGGCTACTTTATCTATTCCGGTCATTGGGTAACCGGTTTTGGGACTAATGATGTGCGAATAGCGCTTGCCGTTCACCGTAATATACTTTCTGTAGTTTGCTGTAATGGACACAGACGATTCCACGATAGGAATCCAACTAAAAATATTTTTGCGCCAACCCGGATTTTCTATACCGATGAGCCACTTTTCACCACTCGACTTTGTACCCCAGGTTGTAATATCACCTGAAGCATTTATCATACCAGCAATAACCCGCTTTGAAACCAGTACTTCCTTTGCTTTATCCACGGCATATCCCTTGCCAATGCCTCCGAAGCTCAATTTCATACCTTTCTTTTTTAGAAAAACAGTTCGCTCTGCACTGTTGAGTTCTATATGTCTAAAACCTACTTTCTCTACTGTTTTGCTAATTTCTTCAGGCGTTGGCAGATATAGCATGCTACCATCGAACTGCCAGATATCGTTTAAAGCACCGTAACTAATATCAAAGGCACCGTTCGTAATTTCTGAGATCTTTATGCATCGTTTAATAAAGCTAAAGAGCTCATCGCTAACTCTAACGGGACTAACACCTGCATTGCTGTTGATTAGCGAAGTCTCTGAATTCGGGTCCCAGGAAGAAATCATCTGCTCAATACGTTTAATCTCGGAAGCAGCTTCTTCGATATTTATATATCCGATCTCTTCGTTCGGAACTACTAATGTAAATTCGAAACTATTGCCCATCAACTCGAGTGAGCGCTGTACAGTGACCTGGCGGTTGTCCTGCCCGTAAGAGAAGAAAAAGAAGTTCAGTGCCAGTCCACTGACCAACAATATTCTAGAAAATTCATGGCTGAGTAAGCTGCTGATTCTTCGGCCATAACGCACTATCCCTTCCTTAGGGATTATACCCAGAAGGTAAACTGTGCATAGTAGGCGGAAAATACAGCTCATGAAAAAACATATG
>JBPCUI010000262.1:0-3504 GCA_051011235.1 Flavobacteriaceae bacterium | reverse complement strand
TAAACTGAATATCTTCCAGGGTTTCCCGACCACTGATAAGATCTGTCATATGTACATCCTTTACATCAAATCCCGCCAGATACATGGCATTTGCCATTTCGCGTTCGGAATTGCTTCCCTTTTCTCTCAAAACTGCAGCTTTGGGCCGATGTTCTTTACCCGAAAATATTTTCCCATCAAATGAAGAGGGAAAGCGATAGATTAAAGGCTGGTGCTTGTAGTTGTCAAATCGGGCTCTGGCTAAGTTGTGCGCTGTTTGTTTATCGTCCAGAAGATATGAAGTGTAGTACCATCTATCCCGAAGTTCCGGAATATTGAGTGTATATATATCATCAAAATTCTTTAGTATCAGCTCAGCGCCGTCTATCACCTTTCCGATCTTTGCGAACTCGATACCCTGGCTGTTAAGTACTTCTTCTACGGATGCATCTGCCGACTGGAATACAATAGCTGCATTTTCAGATAACAACAGTTTGACGGTATCAATCTCCCCAAGTACCGAAAGATCCAGTTCCAATCCGATGTCATTATCGGAAAAGCACATCTCCAACAGGGTGGTAATTAGTCCTCCGCTGGCCACGTCGTGGCCTGCTGAAATTTGATCACCTTTGATAAGCCCTTGTATCGAATTGAATACTTTGACCAGATATTCAGGATCGATCACGTCTGGTGCTTCCTGTCCTATCTTATTAAGTGTCTGAGCAAATGATGATCCACCCAATTTGAATTGATCTCTTGAGATATTAATATAATACAGATCGCCTGAGTCTTTTGCCAGTACAGGCTCTACCACCCTGGTGATATCACTGCAATGGGCAGTAGCTGATACGATCACCGTACCAGGAGCAATCACTTCTCCATCCTCATATTTCTGCTTCATAGACAGAGAATCTTTACCGGTGGGCACATTAATACCTAGTCTGATCGTAAAATCTGAAAGAGCCTTAACTGCCTCGTATAGTCGGGTATCTTCCCCTGGATTTTTACAGGGCCACATCCAATTGGCTGAAAGCGAAACAGATGAGATCCCTTTTTCCAATGGTCCCCAAATAATGTTAGTCAGGGCTTCGGCCACACTATTTCGACTTGCCGCACCGGGATCTATCAATCCCGAAATTGGTGAATGACCAATAGAAGTAGCAATACCTGATTTTCCTTCAAAATCCAGGGCCATTACACCACAATTATTGAGCGGTAACTGCAAAGGTCCAGCACACTGTTGTTTCGCTACCAGACCACCTACACAGCGGTCTACCTTATTGGTAAGCCAGTCTTTGCAGGCCACAGCTTCGAGTTCTAATACCCGGTTCAGATAAACCATAAAATCATCCTTCGAGTAAACCAGAGATTGGAATTGGCGTTCTATCACCTCATCAGTCATTATGGTCTTGGGCGAACTCCCGAACATATCATTAATTTCCAGGTCCATGGGGCTGATGTCTTGTTTATCCGATTTAAAAACAAATCGCATATCACCTGTAACTTCGCCTACTTCATAGAGAGGAGATCTTTCACGTTCGGCAACTCTTCTTAAAAGGGCCATATCTTCCTCACCCATTATCAGACCCATTCGTTCCTGCGACTCATTTCCGATAATCTCTTTTGCTGACAAGGTGGGATCACCAACAGGAAGTTCGTCAAGATTTATAATCCCTCCGGCTTCTTCCACCAGTTCAGAAAGACAATTCAGGTGTCCACCCGCACCGTGATCGTGGATGGATACAATGGGATTATTCTCGCTTTCTATTAGGGCTCTGATAGCATTGGCGGCCCGTTTTTGCATTTCCGGATTGGATCGCTGCACGGCATTTAGTTCTATAGCCGAGCTAAATTCTCCGGTATCGGCGCTGGAAACAGCTGCACCACCCATGCCAATCCTGTAGTTATCGCCACCGAGTACTACAATTTTATCTCCTTGGTTGGGCACGTCTTTAAGTGCCTGACTGGCTTTACCATAGCCGATACCCCCTGCCAGCATGATGACTTTGTCGAAGCCCAGTCTTCTCCTCTCTTCTTCATGCTCGAAAGTAAGGACTGATCCTGCAATCAGAGGCTGACCGAACTTATTGCCAAAATCCGAAGCACCATTGGAGGCTTTAATAAGGATGTCCATAGGCGTTTGATATAGCCACGGACGTTCTTCCATACCTTTTTCCCAGGCCCGATCTTTTTTCAGACGGGAGTAGGCTGTCATATACACCGCAGTACCCGCAAGAGGGATAGCACCTTTACCACCCGCCATTCTATCACGTATCTCACCCCCTGAGCCAGTTGCCGCCCCATTAAATGGTTCTACGGTTGTAGGGAAATTATGTGTCTCTGCTTTTAGTGAAATAACTGAATCAAAGTGGATTTTTTTATAAAAATCCGGTTTGTCGGGCGATTGAGGAGCAAACTGTGTAAGCCTGGGCCCTTTTATGAATGCTACATTATCTTTATAGGCCGACACAATATCGTTTGGGTTAGTTTGTGAAGTTTTTTTGATCATCGCGAAGAGCGAATCGGCCATTTGAACACCATCGATCACAAAACTTCCATTAAAAATCTTATGCCTGCAATGTTCTGAATTCACCTGACTAAACCCAAAGACCTCAGAGTCTGTGAGTTTTCGGTTTAGCCTGGAGGACAGTTCTTCCAGGTATTGGACTTCTTCATTGTTTAAGGCCAAACCTTCCTGCACGTTATAGGCCGCAATATCATCTATTTCTAAAACGGGCTGTGGCTCAATATCAACGGTAAAAATATCCTGGTCCAGTACTCCGTACTTTTGAGAAAGCATTGGATCAAAATCATTAAAAGAAGCGTCCACAGCATAGTACTCTTCGATCCTAAAGATGCCAGGGACACCCATGTTCTGAGTAATTTCAGTGGCATTTGTACTCCAGGGCGTAACCATTGAGGCTCGCGGACCAACAAAAAAAGCGTCAATGGACGCTGTATCTAGTTTAGGTTGACTACCAAACAACCAGAATAGTTTGTCCGTATCTTCCTGAGAAAATTGACCGTCTTTTTGAACCGCAAATATTTTTGATTTTGTATCCCCGAAGAAGTGAATCATTTGAAAAGGCAATTGAACGTTCAAAGAAGCAACAAATTTACATTTTTATTGGAGTAAATGTATGGGTAAGGCGAGTCAGTTATAAAGGGCTATTGTTAATTACTCCTGCTCAATCTTGCCATATAGAATCCATCATACCCACTTTGAGCCGCCCATATATGTTTTTCCTCTTCCAATTCGAAAAATTTTCCTGTTTCGGTGGTCAAAAAACGCTCTATCTGTTCAGTGTTTTCCTGAGGGAGAATGGAACATGTTGCATAGACCAGCTTACCACCGGGTTTAACCATTTTTGCATATTGAGAAAGTATCTCCTGCTGGGTTATTAGAATTTTAGCTAAGAATTCCTCACTTAGCTTCCATTTGGCGTCCGGATTTCTTCTCAGAACACCCAGACCAGTACACGGAGCATCGATCAATACCCTATCGCCCTTAGCATAAAGCTTTTT
>JBPCUI010000261.1:0-2770 GCA_051011235.1 Flavobacteriaceae bacterium | reverse complement strand
AGCCACAACCAAAGCCTTGATTAAAAATTTGTTCTATTTTTATCAGGATTTCTACCGTTCATTTTGACCCTTTTAGTTTTGAAAAGTTTTCACCCAAAAATTTCTTTTATTATACTCGGATATAATGCATAATTCAGAGTTAAGCCCGGATAGTCTTGTTAAAAAAATCAGTACTTCATTGGATTGGGATGATTTGGTGGTAAATGATGAATTATTACGGGGTATAGCCGAGATTAAGGAGTATTTTCTTTATGGAAAACGACTAACAGAGGATTTTCAGCTTAGCAGACGGATAAAACCAGGTTATCGCTGTTTCTTTGCCGGACCTCCCGGAACCGGTAAAGAACTAACCGCGACCTTGCTGGGTAAGGAGTTAAATAAGGATGTCTTTAAAATTGATCTGAGCCTGGTGGTTTCCAAATATATTGGTGAGACAGAAAAAAACCTGGCTGCTGTTTTTAACAAGGCCGAAGGTAAAGACTGGATCCTTTTTTTTGATGAAGCCGATGCCCTGTTTGGAAAAAGGACCGATGTAAAGAGTGCACATGATCGTTATGCCAATCAGGAAACTTCTTATTTATTGCAGCGTCTGGAAGCCTGTGACGGACTGGTTATCCTGAGCTCTAATCTGAAGAATACTATCGATAGTGCTTTTATAAGACGATTTCAGCTGGTCCTTGATTTTAAGATTCCGGATGTGAATGAGCGTCTTAACATCTGGAAAAAGATAATTGCGAATGAATTTGAATATCATAGTGATATTAATCTGGAGTACCTTGCTGAAAACTATGTCTTAACACCGGCCTCAATGGTGAACAGTATGCAGCATGCCATTCTGAAATGTCTTGCAAGAGATGAACGCATTGTGCGTTTGGAAGATCTTTTAGCTGGCATAGAAACCGAATTGGAAAAATAAGAGAGGTAAAACTATGGGGCCGACTAATTATCTAAAACTTAATTAAACCTAATATTTGAAACGAATTCTAAAATATTTAAAGCGAATGCTCATATCCTTAATTCTCCTTATTGCTGTATTGGTTGTGGCTTATTTTCTGTTTGTTACATTCTATCCATCCTTTGGCGGTGATGTCAACAAAGAAAGGCAGTTGCAATACACATCTTCCGCTCAATTCGATAAGGGAAAATTTGTAAATACCAGGCGTGTTAACATGGATCTGGGTTTTTTTGAAACACTCTCACTGGCCAGAAAATTCTTTTTCACCAAAGTAGAGAACGGCCGTCCAAGTCAGGCTATTCCCGTTACTAAGATAGATTCTTCCTCCATAGCGAACTACGGCAGCCCTACGCGATTTGTCTGGTTTGGGCATTCATCATTTTTGCTACAGATAAACCACAAAAACTTACTGATAGATCCTATGTTCGGCGATGTGCCGGCGCCTCATTCGCTCTTAGGCGCCAGTCGATTCAGTTCAGAATTGCCCATCGAAGTAAAAAAACTACCAAAAATAGATGCAGTTTTAATCTCACACGACCATTATGATCATCTGGACTATGAATCGATCCAACTCCTAAAAGATAAGGTAGGCAAGTTTTATACGCCTTTAGGCGTGGGCACTCATTTAGAAGCCTGGGGAGTATCAGAAGACAAAATAGTAGAGCTGGATTGGTGGCAGGAAACCATTTTTGACGATCTAACATTTATCAATACCCCGGCACGGCATTTTTCAGGCAGAAAATTTACCAACCGCCAAAGTACATTGTGGAGCTCCTGGGTAATTCAATCCGATACAGAAAAGATCTTCTTTAGTGGCGATAGTGGTTATGACAGCCATTTTAAAACGATAGGAGCCAAATTCGGGCCCTTTGATTTTGCGATGATAGAATGTGGACAATACAACAAATTGTGGCCGGATGTACATATGTTTCCGGAAGAAACTGCACTGGCAGGCGTTGATTTAAAGGCAAAAAAGATAATGCCCATTCACTGGGGTGCATTTAAATTGGCGTTGCATTCGTGGACCGACCCGGTAGAGCGTGTGACCAAAAAAGCAAATGAACTAAACCTGCCATTGATCACACCAAAAATAGGGGAGGCCTTTTTATTAAATGAGACCGTTGTAAACACTCAGCTTTGGTGGAAAAACAAAAAGCGGGAATAAAGCACTTTCCGAACTGTAAAAACTAACTTTTTTAAGCGTATTTAAAACCCTGCCGGAATGTAGCCGTATCATTCTGTCGTACTCTCTTTTATTGAATTTTACAGTTGATTTTTCAGCTGTGAAATTAAGCTTAAAAGACCTGATAATTATCAGGTATTAACAAGCGCCCATGGAGTAAATTTGATGAGTTTTTAAAAAGGTTCTATAAACAATTTGACATGGGAAATTTTAATGATTTATCCGTAGTATTCCGAGTGACAAAAATGCTGACTATCCTTGTACTTTTAATGTTTTCTTTCAGCTGTAAAAATGAAGCATTAGAAGCTAAAAAAGAACTGGCCGAAGTAGAAATTGACAAACCGGAGATGGTGGTCTGGCATATTAAGGCCGTGCATCCGGAGGGTAGAACCATAGATGTAAAGGCAATAGACAAGGAAGGTGCAATACACGATATTAAAGCCATACAGGATTCCGATCAGCGAAGCTTTATGGATATCAAGGCCCTGGTTGGCAACAAGCAATTCCCGGTTAAAATACTGGTCAGTGGTGACAAGTACACAAGGGTGAAGGCCATTGCGGAAGACAGTACCGTTTATGATATAAAGGCGCTTACTCCAGAAGGCGATACGCTCGATGTAAAAGGAGTGAGC
>JBPCUI010000260.1:0-5119 GCA_051011235.1 Flavobacteriaceae bacterium | reverse complement strand
GCTTTATTGTTCATTTTTCCATATTATATTTTTGTACTGCGCAGATCTTTTGGTCGTTTGTCCAGAGGCAAATTTCTGCTAAGCGGGTTTTTGATACTTTCTGCTTTTGCGATATTTTGGTTTTGGGTAGATAAACAATCGGCATTTTTAATAAAAGAAAGACTCATAGGCAGCTTTTATAACAGTTTAAATATAAGATTGGAGACCTGGAGTTGTAGCTGGGAGGTTTTCAGTTCAGGTTCGTGGTGGATGGGTGTAGGTTCGGGCAACGAACAGCTACTGCTGAATGAATGCTATTACGAGCATTTTCTTACCCGGCATTTTTACTCGGCATACAATACCCATAGTGATATGTTGCTCATACTCATGCGAAACGGCCTGATCGGGCTGGGACTTTGGCTCGTATTTTTGTTTTATTTCTTAAAAAGATGCTTTAAAAATAGATTTGTTCTCGGTATTGTTTTTATACTATTGTTTGTTTTTTCTGGCCTTACAGAGGCCTATTTAAGTCGTATTTGGGGCAGCTTGTATTTTGGCGCCGGGGTCGGTTTGTCGATGGCTTACTGGCAGCATAAAAGTTTAACCCACAAGCAGGCAGAACTATGACCAAAACTATGCTTAACAAACCAGAGCTCCTTGTTTTTGCCAAAAGGTACAACAGGCATAAACCGGATCAGATTGGAGGTGCAATAAGACTATCCGAAGAGTTAATTGACGATTTGATCACAATGGAAGAACCGCATACCGTTATTGATATAAATCCGGCTAATTATGGCGGATTTGCCAGATCTTACCTGGCTGTATTAGGTAAATCATTAAAGCAGATGGGTAAACACAAGTATATTCTGTTTATGGGTTCTGACCGGGTCGTATTGTACTTGGTGCCATCATTGATGATCATCGCATTTCTGTATTCACGGAGAATTTTTCTGAAAAAAATTGGCGGGGGATTTGACAAAATATATGAAAAAGGAGGTTGGTTAAAAAAGACCCTTATACGTTGGGTTATAAAGAATGTGGTGATAACATTTTTCGAAACCAAACACCATGTTGCCTATTTTGAGAAATTTGGAACTACAATGTGGTTTCCAAATGTGAGAAATGCTTCAAATACTTCCATTGATAAAAGGGCATATGACAAGAGATTTGCCTTTATAAGTCATGTTAAGAACGACAAAGGAATTATTGAAATTCTCCAAGCCGTTAACCAACTGGATAATTCATATAGAATACATATCTACGGTCCAATAATTGACCTGGAAGTACCTCAGGATTTAAAACCTGTATTTGATTTAGTGTATAAAGGCCCTTTAAGACCCGAAGAAGTTCTGGAAACAATTAACAGCTATGATGTGATTTTACTACCCACCTATTATGTAGGAGAAGGTTATCCAGGGATCCTCATTGAAGCGTATACGATGTCGAAACCCGTCATTACTACCAAATGGAATTCCATCCCTGAAATTGTGGAAGACTATCAAACAGGGATCCTTGTAGAACCCGGGAACAGTGAAGAATTGACACGGGCGATAGAATGGTTCAATATTGAAAATTACGGGCAGCTAAGCAGCCAGGCACTAAAATATGCCGCACAATTCGACAGTTTTTATCAGACCAGTGATAAACTTAAAATCATCAAGGCGTATGAGTGAGATTTTTATTGTAGGAGTTGGCCGGTCTGGAACCAGTCTATTGCAATCAATGCTCAATGCCCATAGCGGCATGACTTCCATTCCGGAAGCACAGTTCTTTCGAAAATATGTGGGGAATTCAAAAATTCGACGGAGGATAGAAAAAGGAGGTGCTTTAAAATTCAAAGAATTACTGACTGAAGATCAAGCATTTCAAAGACTTTCCATAGCACCTTCATCCCTTAAATCTCTTGATCACGATGGCTTTTCAACCTTGGAAGTTTACAAAGAAGTCATTCAAATATCCAAAGACCGAAAGAACACATCCATATTAGTAGATAAGGATCCGAGGAATCTGGAGTTCATGGAGGAGATTTCCAAACAAATCGAGGGGGCTAAAATTATACACATTATTCGTGACCCTAGAGATGTAGTTCATTCAAAAACCAAGGCCAAATGGTCGGCCAACAGGCCATTTTGGCTTCATGCGATGATTGGCGAAGCTCAACTAAAAAAGGGGGCAGTAATGGCGAAAACCATAGATGAAAACGGATATTTTAAGCTGCAGTACGAAGATTTGCTAAAATCCCCTGAAGAAGTTTTGAAACGCACATGCAATTTTATAGACGTTCCCTATGAAGACAGGATGCTCCACTTCAATGAGTCGGCCAGGGAGTTAGTATCCGAAAGCGAAATGCAGTGGAAAAAGGAAACCCTGCAGCCTCTGATCACCACTAATGTCAATAAATGGAAAGATAATTTCTCTTACTTCCAGGTAGTGCTTATAGAAACACTTTCTCGCTGGACCATGAAAAATTTTGAATATGTTCCATATGGCAATATTAAAAAGCTGGGACTTCTTGATCGAATAAGGATAAAGGGCTACCAGTTAGCCGCTCAGGGTTTCTCATTACTCTACACAATTCTTAAATGATAGGGAAAGTCACAAAAATATCAGCCGGGTTTAAGGTTAGCATCGATAAATCGATCAAGGGTGTAATTCCTCTTTGGATTAATGCTAAGCAGGACTATTACTATTCAGAAGGACTTAATATTCTGAGGCGAAACAACGACGAGATCATTGAAAAATATGCCGTGGACCGAAGCCTACTGGAAAAATTGATTGGTTGGAATGCACTTGCAAGAAGAGTACTTAGAATGGAAATTGGTATGTTGGTGGAATTACCTAATGGCAACCAAGTAGCTGTGAAACGAAAAGCGATCATTACCAGGATAAAAGGCAGTGAGCAATTCAAGATTACACACAAAATTGATCGTGGGAGCCGGCCTTTAAATCTTTGCCTGGCAGGAGAAAAAGTTTACTGGGGAGAATATTTTGGCAATCCTTTGCGGGATGAGGTATATGTTTATGGCAGTGAGGATGGAGTCAACTGGGAAATAGTCTATGCTTTTCCACCAAAGAGTATAAGGCATATTCACGGCCTCTTTTGGGACAAGTATAGAAATGGAATATGGATCTTAACCGGAGACAGTAATAGTGAATCTGGACTATGGTTCACCAAAGATTACTTTCAATCTGTGGAATTGGTAAACGGGGGGTCTCAAAAGGCCAGGGCAGTTTCAATAATTATGGACGCCAGGGGATTAATTGTACCTATGGACAGCCCCAAAGAAAAGAACTTTATCCAAAGATATAACCCGGACAAAAACCTTTTTGTCAATTTAAAGGCTTTGCCAGGGAGTGCCTTTAACTCCTATACAAACAACTCCTTGTCTATGATTTCGACCGTGGTTGAACCCAGCCGGGTAAATAAAGCGCAATACGCTGAAATATTTGCTTCTTCAGATCTGAATAATTGGGCATCCGTTGCAAAACTATATACAGACTTTTGGTCGTCTCTATCACTAAAAGTGTTTCGCTATCCGGAAGTGATTTTTGTCAGGTCATCTGACAAAGACCCGGATCATTTCTATTTGTATTGCAGAGGTGTTCGAAATTTCAATAACCGGATGATTGTACTAAAACGAAACGGCCTGGAAGCCTGCCTTTCAGATAATGAAGTGCATGAATAGCAGACGGATCGAATTTTTACAATTAGTCTTAAATTGCAGGGATTAGTACTGGATTTCATGAAAGAAAACAACTGGGTTATATTGGCACTTGTGATGTTGTTGGTGCTACTTTCCTGCAGAAAGGGATATCAACCGCCTTGGAACAATGAGTCTTTGCAGCCAATAAATTGTGACAATTTGTTGAGTTACACAGAAGATTTTTTTGATGAAACCTGGTATAGAAATAGTGTAAAAGTCATAAATAATGCCACCCTTGATCCCAATGGAAGCCCGAATGCCGACCTGATTGATTTCTCTTCAGATTCACTGGAATCCCGACTTTATCAACGCAGATTTGACCTGGAACCAGGGACATATAGCTTTTCTATTTTTTTAAAGGCTGCGGAAGAAGTAAGCAGCACGCATGCAATCGGTATAAACTTTGAAGGTGAAGAAAACAGCTGGAACAAGAGTATTGTTAAAATAAATGATAGTACATGGACAAGGGGTGAAGTCAGAATAAAGACAAACAAAGCTGGCTCCATAGCAGTATATCCGGCGTATGCATTGATAAAAGGAGGACAGGCTAATCGTGTATTTGCTTGGGGTGCACAATTAAATGAAATGAAAAACATATCGCCAGCACCTCCTTCCTATTGTGGAAAAAATGTGATCCTTGGAAAGGGAGAAGGATATTAGGCTGAATATTTTATAAATACCACAAATGATCAGGAAATTCTTAAAATCTGACATTAAGGGAATTTAAATGAGCAACTTTTACAGATTGAGACGGCTGTTTAGTACGATGTGGTACTTAAGACCCATTCAGGTCTATTACAGATTGTACTATTTTTTACTTCGAAAGTGGAGAAGAATATTTCCTTTCCGGGCAGGAGTAATGCCCACACCTCGCTCTTCTCCTAAATGGAAAAACCATCTGTTCAATTCCAATTCATACAAAAAACCAGGCACCTTCTTTTTTTTAAACTCTGAATATCGATTTCCGGATGAAATAGATTGGGATTATGAGCAACTTGGAAAACTCTGGGCCTATAATCTAAACTATTTTGAATACCTGAACCAGTCTGATTTGCAGCCTGAAGAGGGAATTGAGCTGATAAAATCATATGTGGACACAGCAACCCATAAGATTGGAGATGAACCTTATCCGATATCACTGCGAGGGATTAACTGGATAAAATTTATGGTAGCCCAGGAAATCGAAGAGCCACTAATCAAAAAAAGACTCTACCGGGACTATCAGCTACTTTCACATTCTCTGGAGTATCATTTACTGGGCAATCACCTACTTGAAAATGGATTTTCTCTTGTTTTTGCCTGGATATATTTCGGTGAAAACAAGTTTGAAAAACTGGCGACGAGAATCGGAAAAACAAAACGAAAAGAGCAAATATTCAAGGATGGGGGACACTTTGAATGTTCGACCATCTGTCTCTTATACACATTTCCGAGAT
>JBPCUI010000259.1:0-3189 GCA_051011235.1 Flavobacteriaceae bacterium | reverse complement strand
AATATGTGGAGGGGTTTTATGATTTACTGGAGGTCAATTACCAACTACTCCCTGACAATATCAAGCACATGATGCCGTACATGATCGCAGACAACTGGTTGTTGAATTACGCCAAAATGGATGGCATTGGTCGTGTTTTAAACGGTATGAACAGGAGAACTCAAAACAAAAGCAAAATGAATTTTGCTATCCTGGATCTGGAAACTCACTATGAAGATTTCGAATCAGAATTCACCTCCTTCTTTGAAGAATTAACCATCTTTTCTAAACAGAAATATATTTCCCTATGCGAAGAATAATTTGGTATGCCTCATTTTTTATGTTGCTTACAGCCTGCTCGGAACGAGAAGCAGAACCTACCGGTCTTGTTACTAAGAGTGCTATGGTAGTATCTGCACGCGAAGAGGCATCGGCCATAGGAGTTTCTATTCTTAAAAAAGGCGGGAATGCTTTCGATGCCATGATCGGTACAGAATTAGCACTGGCTGTTGCCTATCCGTTTGCAGGAAACCTCGGCGGCGGAGGTTTTATGGTATACCGTAAAAACGATGGGAATGTAGGAGCGCTGGACTACCGAGAAAAAGCGCCATTATCGGCCAGCAAGGACATGTATCTCGATTCTTTGGGAAATGTAATAGCTGGTCTTAGTACCAAAGGTGCAACCGGTGTTGGCGTTCCCGGTACTGTGGCCGGTATTTTTGAAGTTCATGAAAAATTTGGAACCCTCACAATTGAAGAAATCATTGAACCTGTAATAGAATTAGTAGAACGCGGAGTGGTGGTTACGGAAAAGCAGTCCAAAAGACTCGATAAGCATTGGGATGAGATAACTGAGGTCAATGGAGATAATACGCTGTTCTACAACCAATGTATGCCGGGTGATACACTTAAATACCCGGCACTGGGTAATACACTAAAAAGAATAGCCAAAAACGGCAGAGATGAGTTTTACAAAGGTGAATCGGCAAAGATACTAGCGGCTTTTATTCAGGCAGAAGGCGGTTTCGTTACTGAAGAAGACCTTGCAGCCTATGAGGCTAAATGGAGGCAACCCATAATTTTTAATTATAAGGACCTGAGATTTATCTCCATGTGCCCGCCGAGTAGCGGTGGCGTGACCATCAATCAGATTTTTAGGATGATGGAACCCTATGATCTCTCCGATGAAGAAAATCACTCTGTAAAGACCGTACAGTTATTTACTGAAGCCGCCAGGCGGGCCTATGCGGATCGAAACTATTATCTGGGAGATCCTGATTTCGTAGATATCCCGCTCGATGTGCTGTTAAGTCAGAAATACATTCAGGCACGAATGGAGGATTTTAGCTTTGACCGGGCTTCCTCCTCAAAAACCGTTGGAAGAGGATCGGTAGAAGTACTTGAGAGTGAAGAAACCACCCATTACAGCATTGTTGACCAATTCGGAAATGCGGTATCAGTGACCACAACCCTGAATGGAGCCTATGGGTCCAAACTCTACTGTGATGAACTGGGTTTTTTCTTAAACAATGAAATGGACGATTTCAGTGCAAAACCCGGAGTCCCCAATATGTTCGGATTAGTTGGTGCAGAAGCCAATAGCATTGCCCCGGGTAAAAGAATGTTGAGTTCAATGACGCCTACTATTATTGAAAGGGATGGTAATTTATGGATGGTAGTAGGATCGCCGGGTGGTTCTAAAATAATTACAGCCGTCGCCCAAACCATCCTCAATGTGTACGAATTTAATATGAGTATGCAAGAGGCCGTCAATTCTCCGAGATATCATCATCAATGGCTACCCGACGAAATTGTATTTGAACCCGGAGAATTTTCAGATAATTTAAAGGACGAATTGAGGAAAAAGGGATATCCGATAAATGAAAAAAGCACTCCGATTATGGGCAAAGTAGATGCTATTAAAATACTTGAGGACGGACGATTGGAAGGAGGCGCCGACAATCGAGGCGATGATAAAGCCGTTGGTTTTTAACAGCGCTTGTAAATGATATGATTTAAGAATTATTAGTGCCCAATTGCTTTTTTAAATCCTCCATAGATTCCTGTAATTGTCTTAGCAGGCCCTTTTCCGTAGATGCATCGACCCCGAAGGTGAGCTTGCTACTAACTTCCCATAATTCCTGTATTTGTTGCGGTTCTATCTCATAGGGAGGATAATTTTCATTGAGCGATACCAATACAATATTCGAATTTCCAGGTAGTTTTTCGACTTTTTTAACCAATACGGTATCCTGTAGAACTACTACATAAATTCTACTTGAGCTTAATTGATCTAAAGATTCAACCGCCCTTGCCAGTACCCATTCACCGGGCTTAAGGTTGGGGAGCATACTGTCTCCCTCTACCTGGAATCCTCTATAGGTTGCATTCCGGAATTCGGGCAAGGGAAGATCAAAAGCGGGTAACTGCTGATACCAGCTGCTATCCTGGATATTTTGCGGATATCCAGCCGCCGCCTTGGCGTTTACCAATACCATATTCTCATTATCCGAAGAATCTACAGTTACCACCTTTGGAATAACACTGGTATTCGATGTATTTAAATACTTGGCACTATTCTGGCCAAATAGCCAAAGTGGATTGATTTTGAATTGCTTGAGAAGTTCTGCCACGACCCGACCAGATAATTTAGTGCGGCCGCGCTCTATATCTGCGGTTGTATTGGAAATTCCCAAATGCCTGGCAAATTCAGCTTGAGTATAGCCCAACTCCCGTCTGATTTCTGTAAATCTTTTGATCGTCATTTCATTTTCCATAGGCGCTATTTTGGTGTGTGTACCCTTTATTTTCAACAGCTGTTGAGATTATAAATTAAAATATTTCTCCAGCAAGGTCTTATCAAAAATACAAAATTTGGAATATTTCCAAAATTATTATTGGAATATTTCCATTATTAGGAATATATCCATATATTTGGACTATATACCAAAATTGTTAAATATGTTTCAGGAGGAAATGTCAAATACGCTAAATGAACTGGCCCAGCGGGGGATGGAAAATACTTTCGATACAGCGAATATTCCCCTGAGGCGCAGAAATACAAAAAGACATAATAATGCTTCTATGGCAATCAATACGGATAATCAACTTAAACTCTTTTAATAATGAAAGAATCTGAAAGTGTACTTATATACGATAATAGTTTTAATGGTTTTATGAGTGCCGTCTACTGGGCTTTTTATAAGAATG
>JBPCUI010000258.1:0-2896 GCA_051011235.1 Flavobacteriaceae bacterium | reverse complement strand
ATTTAATGCCACTGTTGGCTCCTTCTGTAATTTTAAATTCAAGTTGCAGCTCAAAATCTTCGAATTCTTCGAGTGTCACTATGTCTCCGCCTGCGGCAGATTCACCTCCGCCCGAAGCCAGAACAATGAGTTCTCCATTCTCAATGGTCCAACCTTCATCAGGAAAACTGTCGAGTTTTGCGCCGCGCCAACCATTAGTAGTCTTGCCGTCCCAAAGCAGCTGCCATCCGTTTTCCTCCTGGCTGTGGAGTAATTGATTCTTTGTGATTACAGCGGGTAGAGGCGAAGTTTTGCTGTACACAGCTAGACTATCTGTAATTATTTGAATATTTTTCCAAATCACCTCAGTGCCTTCTTCCTGGTCTTCATTAATACTGTGCACCTGCAAGCCGATAAAGCCGCTATCCGAATTTTCGTCTACCAAATGAGCTGCAGCCACCCCGTTTATCCATGTCTTTATTGTATCGCCTATAGCCTCAACCCGGTAGTGATTCCAGTCATTTTGGTTAAAAGCTTCCTGTGCCTTTTGATTTTCTGTTATAGGATGCAGCCATCCCCTCCTTTGTTCTTCATAAATTCCTGCACTCCAGGCCCGTTCGGAAGGATCTATCTCAACCTGGTAGCCGTGAACCGTTCCATTTCTGTAATAGGGCAGTGATTGACTCCTGATCTGAATTCCGGAATTCATTGATGGATCAACCTTGTATTCAAGTTCAAGTATGAAATCACCAAAATGTCGATCTGAAGTAAGAAAGGTATTTGGTGTATTTCTAACTGTTTTTCCAATAATCTGCCCGTCCCGTACTTCATAAATGGCCTCGCCACCCTTTATAGACCACCCGTCCAGTTTCTCTCCATCAAAAAGAGATTCCCAGGGCTCTACTATTGGATCAGGCCGACAACTGTTCAGGAATATTAATGCTGGAATAAGAATAAACAGAATTCTGGTAGAGCTTGTAATTAGGTAATGAGCCATCGGCAGAGGATTTTAGTTACGCCTAAAGATAGAAGCTAGTTCTAACAAATAAAAAAAGCGACTAAAAATAGTCGCTATTCGGGTCTAAAAATTGAAATCCTTAGTCTTAATGGGCATCTTCCTTTAAATATTCCGGGAAGTTTTTCTTAAATCGATTCAGTCTGGGTACCGAAATATTTTGAATATAGCCGTTGTTCGGGTTTTTCCTCTCGTAATCCTGGTGATACTCTTCGGCCTTGTAGAAAACGGTATAGGGAACGACTTGTGTAACTATCGGGCTGTCATAGACCTGGTTATCGGTAAGTGCTTTAATATAGGCGTCAATTATCTTTTTTTGCTCGTCGTCCTTATAGAAAGCAATAGAACGGTATTGGGGGCCTTTATCCGGTCCCTGACGGTTGAGACTTGTGGGATCGTGCGAACCGAAAAAGACCTGAACCAACTGGAAAAATGAAATTTCCTTGGGATTGTAATAAACCTCCACGGCTTCTGCATGACTTGTACGTCCGTAGGCCACCTGCTCATAGGTAGGGTTTTCCTCTTCTCCACCTGCATAGCCGGAAACGACTTCTTCAACACCTTTCACACTTTCAAAAACAGCTTCAACGCACCAAAAACAACCGCTGGCAAAATAAGCGGTTTCGTAATTTTGGAGCTCTTTTGGGCTTAGCTTGTCTATTTCGGCTATTTCATTGCTGCTATTATCTGGCTTCTTGGCCTGTTGCTGACAAGACAAGGCGCCTATAGAGAGAAGGACTATAACTAATGGATTGAACAATTTCATTGATTTTAGGTCTAAGATTTCAAATTTCATGATTCCTTCCGGTCCATGGGGTTAAAAAGCTGTTAATTAAGCCTTCAAATACATATATTGTGTCGGCTTTTGATCCTAAAAATGACAGCAGAGGAGAAAATATTACAAAATCTTTCCGATACAAGCTTGACTATTATTGATCATACTATACCTAAAAGCCGATTTACAGGCCTGGATCTTTCAATAAATAACCCTGAATTAATCAACTTTGACATTACCGATCCAGCCCAATGCCAGGCCTATATCGATCTGGTATTGCAGAAAAACAAGGCCTTGGCTGCTTATGGCGGCTATTTGGAAGAACGGAATCTCTATAAAAACAGTGCAAATTTTGCTGTTGGTGAAAAAGAAGTGCGAAATATTCATCTCGGACTGGATATTTGGGCCCCAGCAGGAACTGCAGTACTTGTGCCTTGTGATGCTAAAGTCCACAGCTTTGCTGAAAACCCAGCCGATGGAGACTACGGACCAACAATTATTCTGGAACATAAAACCGCCAATCTGGTGTTTTATGCGCTATACGGGCATCTGTCGAGGGATTCCTTGCGAAATATGTATAAAAACAAACCCCTCAGCAGGGGAGAAGTACTGGCGAATCTGGGTTTTCCGGCGGAAAATGGTCATTATGCAGCCCATTTACATTTTCAGCTTATTTTGGATTTAGAGGGATCCGAGGGTGATTATCCGGGTGTTTGCAGTAAATCCGATCTCAATTTCTACCGGAAGAACTGTCCAAATCCAAATTTACTCCTAAATATATAATGCCTTATTACCGATAAAATACAAAGATTATCGGCTAGGTGTTTCCGGCTTTTGATCCGTTCACCGATAAATTTTTGCGCTTCAGCCGACATTTTGCCAGATACCGAAAAATAAGGGTTCTTCGACGAATTACACCCCGGAAAAGATGCTGTGGGGCCGTTTTATATATATAAAACGCCCCAAGTTATGAAAGCAATAGTAACCATCATCTTTATCCTCTTCATCGGACTGACAGCCCAGGCTCAAAACAATACTACTGAAGTAAAGGTTGAGACTGAAAAAGCCGAGGTCGTAATGGTAACTAAAATAGCTCAGGAAGATAACGCTATCGCTCGTCTTTATAG
>JBPCUI010000257.1:0-3554 GCA_051011235.1 Flavobacteriaceae bacterium | reverse complement strand
CTCCCGGTCTGCGCATCGGGCATAACAATGATCATGGGAGTTGCAGTGCCCTGTCTGATTGTTTTATCTGTTATATGCAATACTTCGCCAAATTGGACCCATCCCGTATGATCGTCCCCACTACCATGCAGCAGATATAATACCGGATAACTTCTTTCGGACAGCCCGTAATCCGGAGGCAGGTAGATGGCATAATTGCGTGGCCCCTTTAAAATTGAGCTTTCCATGCTTTTATTATCGAATACTGTGCCTTGTTGAGCCATGGAATTTACCAATATGGTCAATGATAAAAATAGTGTTAATCGCATTATTAATTAGCATTTGTTGTTGAGGTACAAGCCGCTTCTTAAAAGAGCAACCTTCTCACCTTAGGACGGCAAAAAGATACACATTAGAAACCTTAAATTTTCTTAATTTCAGTGAGACTGAGTTAATTTTCATAAATTTTTGGTTAATACGGCTACCCCATATCGCAAAAACTCTCGCGTATTATGTTCCGGTACTTATCAAAGCTCATATAAATAATTTCCACCGGAACTAAACAAATTTATGAGGTATGGGGAGCCTGGCTTATCCGACCTTCGATTTCAGATAATCAGACAATCGGAGTGTAAGTGCTACCAAGGTTAATGTTGGATTGGGAGCTCCTGCTGTCGGGAAACAGGCCGATCCACCGATGAACAAATTCGAGATTCCATGCACGCGGCAGTTATCATTCACTACGCCATTCTTAGGATTATTGTGCATTCGGGTAGTACCCATGTGATGCCAGCCTCCACCCAGAATATCGGGCATATCAGCACTTTCTTCATCCCACAAAAATTTATCCAATCGTACCCGACCTACGCCGCTCAGGCCGACTTCCCGACCGATGATCTGGTATAATTTCCTGATACTGTTGCGATCTAATTCGGTCAGATCCCAGTGCAATTTGGCTCTTTGCATACCCAGGTCATCTTTTTCATTATCCAGACTGATTTTCGAGTTTGGATTCGGTGCCTGCTCCATACGTGTATATAATTCATAAGCTCTGCGGTGGCCCGCTTCCGTCTCCTTTTCGTAATAATCACGTGAATTCCTGAAATTTTTTACAAAATTGTCATAAGCCAGTCTGGGATCTTCGTTTTCCCATAGATCAATAAGTGCTTTTTGTTCTCTGGCCACAGGTAAATAAGTGAGGGATGAAGTTCCGTTTAGCATCTTGTGTTCTTCCTGTACCTTTTCGGTGATGGCTAATTCGGCCCTGGGTCTTCTATCTTTTGACCGAAATCCATACAGCGCGGTTGAAAATGGCTTAGACAACCATAATTCAGCCGATTTAAGCTCGAGGTGTTCCATGAAGTAACGCCCCACATTGTCATTATCATTTCCCAATCCTTGTGGGGCCTGTTTATTAGACGCAAGTAAGAGCCGGGCGTTTTGGATGGCTCCACAGGCCAGAACGTAATATTTCGCCCTGACCCGATGCGATTTACCTTCCAGGTTAGCGATATGGACTTGTTTAATCTCTGAAACTTCTTCATTCGCCTCGATATCAATACAATTGGCATAGGTGTACAACTCAATGTTGGAGGCTTTTTCAATCGTCTCACGGTATTTGGTTCCAAATCTTGTAGGCGGACTAAACTGCCACATCTTAGACCATACGACCTCCTCATTCAGAGGCAGCGGAGTCATATCAGGATGGGCTTGTCTCCAGTATTCCATTTCGTATTCATAGGGCCCCAGTTCAAGAGATTTATGGGCTTTTTGATAGTACGGATGCAAATCGTTTAAATCAATGGGCCACCCACTGTGTGGCACCCAGGGCCGTTCTTTAAAATCCAGCGGATCGAAAGGAGCACACAGTCCTCCCCAATGACCGGTTGTACCTCCAAATAAATGAAGACGAGAAGATCTGATCGGGAAATATCGCTGGCCGGTATTCTCGCCTTTGTAGAGGTCCTGGATCTTGGAATCGAAATCAAAACCTCCACCTTCAAGTAGTATAATCTTGCTGGAAGTATTGATCCAGTCCAGTGCCATACTTATGCCGGCGGCCCCGGCACCTATAATGCAAATATCTCCCTTGATGAGTGAGTCCTGATCAATATTTCTCGCGTCGATATGCATTCGTTTTAGTCTATTGAGCCTGTAGCGATATAAGCGCACACTGGCGCGCTTCAGTAATACTCAGCAACCAGCCATCGATCAGAACAACATGCTCGTTACGAAAGTCCTCGACCACCTTTTGCTCGAGGTAAGTCCTTCGCTCGGTTTTTGATAAGGAATGATCATTTATAAGGAGGGCGGTTAGCTTCTCCGGACTGTCTTCCCCTGAAAGTTGGCGATATTTCACACCCAATGCTAAAAGTTTTTCATCATTGCATATTTCCGACAGTTCTTCGGGTGCCCAGTTCCTTGCCGCGTTCGCATCTTTTCGGCAGCCGTAGATTATAGAGGGTATTCCCGTAATAATAAGGCCTGCCAGAATCTTTCCAACGAATTTTCTTCGTTCCATTTGTAGCTCAGTTGTTCGCTCTGATTGAAATATACAGAAAATCTTCGGACTAACTAATCCGTGAATAAAGCGATCGTATAGTCTAGTAATTCTGTACCACCTGCCTTACCATGCCCGGGAACAACCAACTTTAAGGAAGGATATTCCCCGGCAATTTTACCTATGGTTAACGGCCATTCCTTTATGTCGGCATCTTCGACATTCCCTTTTGAAGCTTCGAGCGATTTTACCATACAACCTCCGAAGAGTAATTCCTCACCGGGTAGATAACAGACTACATTGTCAATGGTATGGGCAGAGCCATAATAAGCTGTAATTACCTTCTGATCGCCAGCGTGGAGTTCTAAAGAATTTTCAAAACCATTTTTGGGTATTGGGTTCATTTTTTTTGCAGCTAAATCGATGGTAAGATTATGGGCATAACTGGGGATCTGCTTTTGATGAAATACATCTAATCCGCCCAGACAGTCATCGTGGTGGTGATTTACGATCACTGCTTTGATATCCGCATTTTCGGATTTGAGTAACCAGTTTATTAGTTCCAGCGTCGCGGTATGGTTTGCAGGCGTATCAAGTACTATGGCTTCCCCTCCATCCAATACGATTAGTCCGTTACAGGGAAATTTACCGCTTTTGCCTAAATCCAGGTAGGAGGTATGAATGTAACTGTGTTCGGTTATTTTTCGGATAGACAGTGATGTGGACTGGTATACGTACGAAGTTTGATCCTCCTCCTGCGGGTAAACCAACAGCGGTAGAATCCATAGGATATATAAATAAAAACGTATCAAAGCTTATATCCTTCCTCCACTAAACTTTCGGAGATCGACCAAAAAATAGCGGGCGGATTAATAACTCTTCCTTGCCTGTCTTTATAATCAAGATTCACGATCATATTATTTGTTATAAACTTACAACTATGAATGTGAAAAATGAAACGCTGCCAACAACTACTCAAATATTCTGATGCCACAAAAGTGGGCTGTCAAATCAATCAGAATCTAATATTCAGATCCAGCCTTACCCGGTTATTGGTCTCTTTAAAGGCGCCTAG
>JBPCUI010000256.1:0-9233 GCA_051011235.1 Flavobacteriaceae bacterium | reverse complement strand
CCCCAGAGCAATATTGTCAATTACGTTGCCAGAGAAGAGCTTTAGTTGTTGAGGTATCACAGCAATCAGTTTTCTTAGACTGAGGCGATCTGCCATGGCCAAATCAATCCCTGCTGTTTTTATTCGGCCTTCGTTTAAGGTATAAAGCTGCTGAAGCAATGCTATTAACGTGGTTTTACCGCTTCCGCTTTCGCCCACAACAGCCGTTATTTTATTCTTTTTGACAACAGCATTAAAATTTTTAAAGACCTCTGTTCTGGTGCCGTAGCTGAAGCTGATATTCTCAAAGCGAATATCACCTAACATCTCTTTCTGTAGAACAAGTCTGTTTTCAGATCTTTCCCTTTCCAGGTCCATTATCTCGAATAATCTGTCTGCTGCAATCAATGCATTCTGTAAAGTCTTGTTCATACCAACAAGAGAAGTCATAGGAGTTGTAAAATACCCCATGAGCGCATAAAAAGAGAAAAGTTCACCTGTTGTGATTTGGCCTTCAAGGACATAGCCAGACCCTGCCCAAAGTAGTAGAACTGTAAAAAATGAGGCCAGAAATCGGGTGGAGGTACCAGCAAAAATATCGTTCATACCAGATCTGTTATAAGAAAATATCAAGTCTATAACCCGGTTCTCAGCCTTGATACCGGCTACCTCTTCGATCCCAAATTCCTTTACTGCTCGCACATTGGATATACTCTCAACAAGATGGTTTTCTAGCCTGGCTGATTTTTCCATCAGTCTGCGCTCAACACTTTTATTGAACCTGTTCACCAGCGTATAGAAAAACAAATAAAACGGAACGATCAGAAGAATAATTATCGCGAGGCGCCAGTGGTAAGTAAACATCAGGGCGAAGGCAAATACGATGATAAAAAGATTAACCAGAAAGTCTACTGCAGCGTTGTTAATAAGTGCTCTTATCTTAACGGCGTCGTTCACTCTGGAAATGATTTCACCTACCTGCATAGTGTCAAAAAAACGCTGAGGTAATTGCATGAGATGTTTGTAATACCCCAATATCAAACGGGCGTCAATTAACTGTCCGGTTTTAAGAACATATATCCTCCGGACACTCCCGATATAAGCCTGAAGAAAAATGATGCCTAACATGATCAGGCTCATCAGATTCAGTAAATTTCTGTTTGAACTCAACAGCACATCATCGGTTATTTTCTGTACATATACAGAAATGCCAAGTCCGAGAAGAGTATAAATTACTGCACCAAAAAGTACCTGTATCAAAATACTTTTATGAGGTTGAATGAGGGTAAAAAACCTCTTATAAGGATTTTGTAACTCGTCGATCCTAATAAAATCTTTTTTTTTGGCAAAGAGAATCAGTACACCCGTCCATTGCTCCAGAAAACGGCTGCTATTGTATTTAACCAGAGTACCATTCAAGGGGTCCATCAATTGAATCTTTTTTCTGGCCATTTTATATATTACAACATAATGGTGATACTCTGTTTTATCTATCTTTATATGTGCTATAGCCGGCAAAGGTATATTGGGTAGTGCATCTTCTGATCCCCTGACGCATTTGGCCTTAAGACCCATTTTGTCCGCAGCTTCCACCAGCCCCAGTACATTGGTACCCTGACGGTCTGTTCCAGCCATTTGACGAATTCTTGCAATTGGAATACTGATGCCAAAGTGATTGCCAACCGATGAAAGGCAGGCTGCGCCACAATCCTTGCTATCCTGTTGTTTTATTCCAATTTTAGCCATTACTTATTGGGATTTTGTTATTTCAGTGGTCTCCATAGAACGGGGATCAAACGAATCGTTTAACCTGCCCAATATCAGTTCCAACAGGTTTTTACGCGACAAGTAATAATGCGTGGTTACCGTCATCCCTTTGGAAACTTGCATAGGAAAACCATTTTTTACTGGAAGCTTATCGACTCTAAAATCGCAATAGACCTTGAAATAAGCGCGGTTCTTATCGAGGCTGATATTTTTGTCAATGTCCCGGACAAACCCGGTAGGCATACCCCATTGTTGGTAGTGAAATGCATCGACCTGATATTTTACTGACTGCCCTATTTTGATCAATCCGATTTCTTCGGGACGAACCATGTTCTCAACTATGAGTGCCGTATCCGGTGAAATGACCGCAACCTTTTGTCCGATACTAACTATGGAGCCTTTTTCCAGACCCACAACCCGGTCCAGAGAACCTGAAATAGGTGCAGTTAAGAAATGATTGTCATTCTCAGCCTTTAAACTAATTGATGAACCCTTAAGTTCGCCAAGCCGTTCCTCCAATTCAAGTACCCGGCTTTCCCACGACATCCGATGCTGCCTTATAAATAAGTTCAAGTCCTGCCTGGCCTCTTTATATGCTAATTCAATTTCTTCAAACTCACTACGGGCAAACACCCCGCTTGCATAAAGCTGTTTATACCTTTCAAATTTCAACGCGATCATTCTCAGCTTCTCCTCTGAGATCAGTTTTTCCGTTTTGAAGGACTTGTACAATTCCACAACTTTTGAAGTACGGATTTCATCATAATTTTTATCTATCAGTTGACGGTAGTCTTCCAATAGCAATGCCACTGTGTTTACCAGCGAGTCATTGTGAGCCATTCTTGCGGTGATTTCCATATTCGAGAGCCTCATCAAAGTATCTCCCTTTGCCACAACCAGGTTCTTAACAATATTGACATAACTTATTCTTCCCCCGATTGCAGTATAAAGAGAGACATCTTCATTTAGGGAACGTACTATCCCTCTGCTTTGGCTGCTGATATCTATATATATAAATGGAAGGAACACCATGGCAAAGACCAGAAAAATGATCACAATCAGATACATCGATAACCCCGTTATTCTATTTCGCTCTTTGAGATTCTCTTCGGTATTAACAGGATCCCTGCTTAAATTCATTATGCTCGGATCTTAATTCAACAATCCTGACATTCAGGTATTGCGAAAAGAAATGTAATACGGCTCGCTGCATCATTAATGCAATTCAGTCCCTATATAGGTGAAATCGCGCAGGGACAATAATTGAATTATTCTTCGATGTACAATAGGATTGTTTTAGGGGGGATTTAAGCAGACTTGAATAGTTGCCGGCCGTTGGGCCTGTATTCTATGTAGCTTATCGATGCCAAATTTCCCGATGAAATGCAATTAAAGTAAGAATTGTCTGTTTTATTATAATTCTACAACCTTTTGTCTTATTTTATGGCTGTTTAACCAAACCTCCAAAACTTAATTCAATTATAAATGTTTAATTAGGTGTAGAAAAAAAGTATTCCCCTATGAAACAGCCTATAGTTAAAATATTCGTTTTATCAGTTTGTTTTGCATTATTCGCACCTATTATTACGCGCGGTCAATGCGATATTTTTAAGAGTGAGATAACAGGAGTTAAGCAATATGCCGAGTCAATGCTATCAATAGTAGACCAGGTACAGCTCCATGCAGAGAGCGCTGCTTTTGCTGCCAGTTTTAATGAAGCCCGTTCCCAAGCCAGAAAAGCCAAGATCTTTGCCGGTGAAGTACTGGGTTCTGCTTATGAAGCAGTTAATCTGGCTGCCGAGGCACAACATTATTCAGGCAGCTGTGGCAAAGACGATGTGAAAAGCTATGCAATAGATGCTGAACGCTTTGCCGTTGATGCTCGTGATTATGCAGACGAAGCATATAGCAATGCAAAGAAAGCCAGCGGTGCCAGAAATCTCGGAGATGTCCGTTATTTCATGAGAAAGTCACTGGATGCCGCAAAAGAAGCTCAAAAGTCAGCTGACTCAGCCGTATACGCCGCTTCGGATGCTTATTACAGCTGCGACCATCAGACAGTATCTGCCGGTGGAAATTAAGAGTAGATGTTAGAAAATATAGAAATCAGGACCGCAACAATAGTTGCGGTTTTTTTCATTTCAAATTACAGATTTCCAAATATGCCGAAAGCGGTTATTGATCCTTAAAAACCACCACTCTTATTCCTCAATGTTGTGACCCAACCGCCAGGGTGGGTTCTTCCTGTTCTCACCGGCATAATAAAGGATCAGTCTGTTGCCATCCGGATCTCTCAGCCTTGCCTCCCTCCAAAGCCAGCGTCTGTCTTCGGGTAATTCATCAAAATTAATACCTCTGCCCTTTAATTCTTCTACCCAGGCATCGAGCCTCTCCGATTCAAAATAAATATAAACACCTTCACCTTTGGGCAGCTCGTCCACCAGGTGAACAGAAAAGGTAGCCTCTCCTTCGGGCATCTCGAAACGCGCGTAATGCGGCAATGCTTTAACAATAAGTTTCAGCCCTAAAATTTCATAGAAAGAAATAGCTCTTTCCACATCCATGGCAGGAACTGTAACCTGGTTAAGCTTCATAGTGAGTAACTAAATTTTGGAGGGTAAGTAAAAGAATCACTGAGTTGATCATTTAAGACCTCACATCTTATTCAGACAGGCAGATCACGCGTACCGGCGCACCCCAGGCTGCAGGAACATTCCTGGTGGTAAGGATTTGATAATTCCCGTCTCCGCCCAAAAATGTAGCGCGTTCCTTGAAGACCACGGTGCCGATCCTGTGATAGCGAATCGCATAACTGCACATGATACAGGGTTCGTGGTTAGTAATCAAAATAGAGCGTCTCATATCTTTGCCCAGGATTTTCCGCGCCTTTCGGATTACTTCCATCTCGGCATGGTAGCTGACATCTTCATTGGTGTGCGCCGATTCTTCAGCCTCGGCGATGATCTCCCCTCCCAACATCATGACACTTCCGTAAGGTCGGTTTCCTTTGGATTCCGCTTCTTTAGCCAACTCTTCACAGCGCTCCATTATCTTCCGATATTCTTTCATTTTTCTTATATATCTAAAATTAAAGTAGCAATTCTAAAACAAAACTATACTTCTTTTTTAACATAAAATAGCTTCAAAATGTAATTATTCCTTTAATTCTCTTTCACTTTCCTCAATTGGCTTGTCATTAATGCTGGCATAGCGCTTCGCCATCAATCCATTTTCATCGAATTCCCAGTTCTCATTGCCATAGGCTCGGACCCACTGCCCATTGCCGTTCTGATATTCATATTCGAAGCGGACAGCAATACGATTACCACTATGAGACCAGTATTGTTTTTTGAGTTTATACTTCTTTTCTTCCCGCCATTTACGAGTTAGGAATTCTCGTATCTCCTGTCGGCCGCTGATAAATTCCGAGCGATTACGCCACTCACTGTCCGGGGTATAGGCCATCGATACTTTTATCGGGTCTTTGCTGTTCCAGGCATCTTCTGCCATCTGTATCTTCTTTTTTGCGGTTTCCTCACTGAAAGGAGGAAGGGGATGTTTTTGTTCCATGATCTCTGAATATTAATAAGAGGTCAGCGCAAATGGCATTGACCTCCGGTTAAATTAAACATTACTGGTCCGTACAACGTCGTATCGGATCAGGACAATAAGCGGTATTGCGTAGGCCAAATGTCTCACCAAAGTTACCAGAGGTGTTAATGGCGATGCATCCAGCCCGGCTACTCCCGCTCCTAATAGAGGAAGCATGAACAGCCAAACCAATGCGACAGTTTCAGCAACAACAAAAAGCACTGCACGTGCCCATCTGGGTCCCCATAAAGAGGGTGCGATTCCTGCGAACAATACAGCCAAAAAGATTCCGTTGCCATAGTGCCCACTGACACCGTAGACCAATCCCAGGCCGGTTTTAGCCCCGAGAAGCTGGGGGATATCCCACCAGGTTCCGTTGATGAGCCAACCGGTCAGATCAAAGAGAACGGTTCCGATGATCCCCGCTACTACTGCGTTTTTCCAATTAATAGTCTTCATAATAAAAACTCCTTTCTATGCTTATGTTATATTTGTTAAAAATGAATACCACCTTCTGCAATTCCAGTACACTTGTCTGGCGGTATTGTTTAATCTTTATTCCACGTGCACTGTTTCTTGTTTTACTTTATTTGCTGTTTTTAATTTCAACGGTTTCTATCTCAGCCATGAGTATTCCAATAATTACTTGGTCAATGCTGCGTTTTCATAATTTCCAGGGAAGGAATAGTATTTAAATACATTCCATCGGGTTAGACGTTTTAGTTCAAAGCCATTCTTGTTGGCTGTGTTTTGTCCTGTGTAATTTACTTTCATGATGTTAATTGTTCTATTATAGTTGAATGGGAATCAGGAGTCCGAAGGCAGAATTTATCAGAAACTACACTTCACTTTTCGATCTCCCGACTCCCTTTATCCATCTTTTATTTTATATTGTTTTTGTGTAAAAAGCTTGTAATGTATCGAGCTATTTCTTCACCTTTTTCCTCCAGTGCGAAGTGACCGGTATCCAACAAATGGAACTCCAGGTTTTTAAGATCTCTTTTATAAGGATAGGCCCCATCTGCAGGAAAGATATAGTCGTTCTTGCCCCAAACGATGAGCGCCGGTGGTTGAAATTCCCTGAAATCTGCTTGCCATACAGGGTAGAGTGGTACATTAGTCCTATAGCTGTAGAACATGGCCAACTGGATTTTGTTGTTCTCGGGCCGGCTCAGGTGACGCAGGTCGATCTCCCAATTATCGGGGCTGATCCTTAAAGAATCCCTTACACCATGTGTATATTGCCATTTGAGTCCGGCAGGAGAATGAAAGGCTTCCAGTGGTTCTCCATTTTCTTCGTTGTACTCTTCCCAGTATTTTTTTATTGGGATCCAGAAGTCTCTAAGACCTTCCTTGTAGGCATTCCCATTTTGTATAATAAAAGACTCAACTCTTCGCGGATCGTTGTGGAAAATGCGGTAACCGATGGGAGCCCCGTAGTCCATGAGGTAGAGACTGTAGGTATCAATTTCTAGCTTATCCACAAAATTTTGCATTAAGGAGGCGATATTCTCGAAGCTGTATTCGAATTGGGCCATCGGTGGTTGTTCAGTTTTACCAAAGCCAGGGTAATCCGGAGCGATAAGATGGAAATCATCTTTCAAATCGCGCATCAAATTGCGGAACATATGAGAAGAAGTCGGGTATCCGTGCAACAACAAAATAGTTGGAGCATCTTTTTGTCCTGCTTCGCGATAAAATACATTCACGCCATCAACTTTAATGGTATGGTAGGTCACTTCGTTTTGCCCATAGGTAAAACCAAATGCCAACAGAGCTGTAAGGATTGAAAATTTGAATACATTTTTCATGATAATTGAATTATTGATTATTGATTATTAATTATTAATTATTAATTATTGATTATTGATATAGTTATTTTCCGAACGTTCGGTAAATATAATAGGTAAAAAATTTTTAGTTATACAAATCTTCCATCGATTCTAGCGCATCCTTCCAAACAGATTTATCATTCATGATCTTACTCACCATCAAGCTACCTTGCATTAATGCGATCGCCTCAGTTGCTTTCCTCTCGGCTGTGTGCCTGTTCAGCCCTATACTTTCTCCATAGTACTTAAATGCCTCTATCCATGATTTTATTCCTCCACGAATTTCCAGTTCAAAATGATCGAGGCCATTTTCCAGTGAAAGCGAACGATAGATACAAGTCTTTTCACCCTGATGGTATAGCATATCTATGTTGGCTAGTACAGTCTCAAGTTTTTGATCGGCATCCAGAGTCGGGCTTTCAAATACTCCTATTACGTGTTTTTGAGACCAGGCATCTACGTCTTCCAGGACAGCTTTTATAATATCTTTCTTGCCCCCAGGGAAACGATGATATAGACTTGCCTTCTTGAGTCCGGTTAATTCGGCCAGTTCACTAAGGCGTGCACCTTCGTAACCCTTGGCGCGGATCACTGCAAAGAGCTTATCCAATAATTCCCTTTCTTCTACTTTTTGTGGTCTCATGGTGCAAATATAAAAAGAAATTTTTATTTACCAAACGTTCGGTAATTTTTAATTAAATTTAACATTCGAGAAGAGCGAAGGTAGAACCATCTCATGTAAGCACTTCCGAATTTGGTCTTCCTTCCAATAATTCTAAAACTTCGAACACTAATCTCAAAGCTCTAAACCCAAAATACCCTACATTTATCGAAGCATTTAATCCGACTAATATGAAATTCGAATGGAAAGGCGTTATGCCCGCCGTGACCACCAAATTTAGCGAAGACGACAAGCTGGATCTTCAACTCTTTGAACACAATCTCAATGCACAAATAGAGGCGGGGGTTTCTGCACTTATCCTCGGGGGTACACTGGGCGAAGCCAGTACCTTAAACAAAGTGGAGAAAAAAGTGCTGACTGACCATGCCGTGGAATTTTCGGCGGGCAGAGTTCCTGTCATTGTTAATATTGCCGAGCAAACCACCCGCGGAGCTATCAAGGCAGCGGCAAGGGCCCAAAGGCATGGGGCAAGCGGACTCATGATGCTGCCCCCTATGCGTTACAAGGCGACAGACTATGAGACGGTGGCTTATTTTAAGGAGGTCGCCATCAATACGGATTTACCGATCATGATCTACAACAATCCTGTTGATTACGGGATCGAAGTCACCCTTGATATGCTTGAAGAATTGCTCGAACTGGACAATATACAGGCGGTAAAAGAATCGACAAGAGATCTCACAAACGTGACGCGCCTCCGAAACCGATTTGGGGACAGGCTGCAGATTCTTTGCGGAGTAGACACCCTGGCTCTAGAATCGCTGTTAATGGGCGCAGATGGCTGGGTAGCCGGGCTGGTTTGTGCGTTCCCGAGAGAAACAGTAGCCATTTACGAATTGTCCAGGGCAGGCCGAATAGATGAAGCCCGTTCAATCTACAGCTGGTTTATGCCTTTGCTCGAACTGGATATCAGTCCACAATTAGTTCAGAATATCAAAATGGCTGAGGTGGCTACCGGACTAGGCTCGGAATACGTGCGTAAACCGAGATTGCCATTGCAAGGTGAGGAGCGAAAGAGAGTCGTTCGAATTATACAACAGGGATTAGCCAATAGGCCGGAACTCCCGGAATATATGAAGTTGAAAATTGAAAGTTAAAAGCTGATAATTCTTCTTCACTGGTATGTAATCTGCACTTGGCAGGTGATGCCTCGGAATACTCTTACTTCCTATACCTAGTTCGAAACTTTAGCTTAATTTAGTGCTCCCCCACTCTTTTAATATTAAACTTTGAACTTTGGACTAATATGATCACAGGTAAGAACCATATAGGCTATCAGCTTTCCGCTGCAGGTGCCATAACCTTTAAGACTTTTGATCCCAAAAAAAACCGGGTAAACTCCTGGGAGTTTTATGAAGCCGCAATTGACGAAGTAGATGAGG
>JBPCUI010000255.1:0-4036 GCA_051011235.1 Flavobacteriaceae bacterium | reverse complement strand
TGTATATACAGTCCACTTCCGCCAACAGCTATAACCACATTTTTTTTCTTGAATATTTTTGCAAGTAACTTAACTGCTGCTCTTTCATAATCCCCAACGGACCAGGGTTCAGCAATGCTTCTATTTTGAATAAAATGATGGGGAACCTCGGCTAGTTCAATGTCTGAAGGCACGGCAGTACCTATTTTCATTTCCTTATAGAATTGTCGTGAATCGGCAGAAACGATCTCTGTATCAAAGTATTTTGCCAGGCGTATGGCCCATGATGTCTTTCCGATTGCTGTGGGCCCGACCACCGCGATAAGTGTCTTATCCATTAGAGCTTTAATCCGCAGTTATAGCAGTGATTAGCTTCTTCCATATGTCCGGTTGCCAGACAATTTTCACAGGCCAGTAATCCTTCTGATCCTTCTTTTTTTCGCTGTTTGGAATATTCAACGGTAACAATTCCTGTAGGTACAGCTATAATGCCATATCCTACGATCATTACCAAAGTAGCTATGAACTGGCCTAATCCTGTCTGCGGAGAAATATCACCATAACCTACCGTAGTAAGAGTAACAATTGTCCAGTATACGCTGTGTGGGATGCTGTTAAAACCATTTTGAGGCCCTTCTACCAAGTACATGATCGTTCCGAGTAAAACGGAAATAATAAGCACGAAAAAAACAAAAATGAAGATCTTGGCACGACTTGCTCTTAGCGCTCTTAGAAGATTGTTAGATTCACCCACAAAACGCACAAGTTTCAGTATTCTAAATACCCTTAAGAGGCGTAGTGCCCTGAATGCTGTTATATATTGTGATCCCATAACGAAAAAAGACAGGTACTTGGGAATGGTAGAAAGCAGGTCGATAATCCCGAAAAAACTAAAAATATAATTCCTGGGCCTCTTGATACAAATTATCCTGACGATGTATTCTATGGTAAACAGAATTGTCACGATCCATTCTGAAATGTTGAGAAATTTGTGGTATTTATCATCAAAACGCGGAACACTTTCCAGCATTACGATAATAACACTGTAAACAATTACGATCAGTAATATGATATCGAATAACTTTCCGCTACGGGTATGAGTTCCGTAGATAATTTCATGGAGCTTGGTCCTCCATCCTTCGTGTGGTTCAAAGTCTTTCAATTTTCCTGTTTCAGGTCGATTATTTTAAATCCTTTTCTATTCTTCAGGTAAGTTTCTATTATTCGTCTTGTGTACAAATCACTTTGCATTGGCGTGATAAGCGATTCTAATATATGAATATTATTAATTTGGTGGTTCAGGTTGAAAAATCCAATGCCTTTTAATTCTCCATTCTGGATCCATACCCCACTTTTTTCGCCAGTTTCCCTGCCCTTGTCCACTATAAGAAAATCTTTGCCAGTTATTGTCTGAAATGTACTTTCATGTCCGTTTGAAGTTGAATTCGATACCGGCTTAGATCGATCCTGCCATTGGTTAAAACGAGGCCTGTTTCTTTGAAGCTCTTCATTCTCCTTTAAAAGCGCAATGAGCTCGCTCCCCGTCAACTCAAAAGTCACCTTTTTCGTTTCTTTTTGAAGCTCCCTGGCTCTTTTGCCATCCCGAATAAAATGTTTGTTGACCCGTCTTTTGATATCCGCACTTCTGCCTAAGAAAATGAGTTCACCTTCTTTGTTGTACATATAATACACTCCTGTTTGTGAAGGCATCTCAGACACTATATCTATCTGACGTTGTGATAGTTGACCAAGACTCTCGGCTTTAATAACTTGCCTGATAATACTTTTGTCACTGTCTTTACTCAATAACAACTTAAACAGTTTTAGGGTGGCCAGTGCATCTCCGTTAGCCCGGTGTCTGTCACTTACAGCAATTCCCAGAGATCGTACAAGCTTACCAAGACTATGCGATTCGGCATCGGGAATCAATTTCTTTGAAAGGTCGACCGTGCAAAGAGTTTTACGTTCGTATTCATACCCCAGTCTTCTAAATTCTGTTCTTAGAATTCGATAATCGAATTGAGCATTATGAGCCACAATGATGCTCCCTTCGGTAATCTCAACAACTCGCTTGGCAATTTCATGGAACTTCGGTGCAGTGATCAGCATCTTGTTGCTGATGCCGGTAAGATTAACCACAAAAGGCTGTATGGTTCGCTCCGGATTAACCAGGCTTATAAACTGATCAATTACCTGGTGGCCATCAAATTTGTGAATGGCAATTTCAGTGATACCTTCCTCATTGTATTTGCCACCGGTGGTTTCAATATCTATTACAGCATACATCCCTAAACTCATATCATGGTAATACTAACGGTATTCAGTTGTAATTCCTTGGACCAAATATACTACTTCCTATGCGTACCATGGTAGTCCCTTCTTCAATGGCAATTGGGAAATCGCCACTCATGCCCATAGATAATGTGTCGATTTGAGGAAGCCTTGTCCTTAATTTTTGAAAAAATTCTTTCAAACTGTGAAATTCCCTTTGAATTAATTGGTGATCATCAGTAAATGT
This sequence comes from Flavobacteriaceae bacterium, assembly GCA_051011235.1. Classification (GTDB taxonomy): domain Bacteria; phylum Bacteroidota; class Bacteroidia; order Flavobacteriales; family Flavobacteriaceae; genus JAHEJJ01. The sequence goes on along the minus strand of JBPCUI010000255.1, from coordinate 1,539 downwards.
TGCCATTCCCATTATTCCTACGATTGCAACGTTTTGAAGCTGAGCGAACTCTTCAGTGTGGATGAGTTCCATTACCTCGTCTTCACTAAGTCCGAATTTGGTCGCTTCCTCAGCGATGTGAATCTGGAGAAGGCAATTAATAACCCGATTGTGCTTTTTAGCCTGCTTGTCGATCTCCCTGAGCAGCTTCATGCTGTCAACACCGTGTATCATATTTACGAAAGAAGCCATGTATTTTACTTTGTTTCGCTGTACATGACCAATCATATGCCACTCAATATCTTTGGGCAAAGCCTCCCATTTACGCACCATTTCCTGTATCTTATTTTCCCCGAACACATGATGCCCCGCGTTATAAGCCTCCATAATTTCCTCTTCTGACTTGGTCTTTGTAACAGCGACTAATGTTACATGAGCGGGCAGTTTTGCTTTAAGATCCAGAAGATTTTTTTTAATAGACATTATAGAATTTTTATTCTCCGGCTCGAAGCTCTTGTACAGTTGCTGATTCTATTGAAAAATAATCGAACTTATGGATTGCTCGCTTTCCAGTCGGACATTGAGCCTCAATTCCCAACTTTACGGTATCTGTTACAGGCATGGCGGCAAGTCTGGCCATATAGTACTCTTCTCCGTCTATTGACCAGTGCATGGCATAATTATCGCCTTTACGTGCTATTTTGAGCCAAACCGCTTCCCTGTCGTTTAATATAGCACCGTTCGTATCGTCTGAAGTTTCCCTTGTTACTACGGATACAATACTCGGACCCGTGGCATCTGAGTTCTCAAATCCGAATTTTATCCAGTTAGAATCGTTTATTAGCACCATAAGTGCTGCGGCATTCCACTGAGAGGTAAAGTCCGGAGTCACCCGGGTTATGGCGACGAAATCTCCCGTCACCTCCCGATATAGGACGGGTGCTGTGGCGGTCGATGTATGATCCTCCGGATTTATAAAGAAATCAGAATTCTCAGCGGCGGTAATAATCAATGATTTGTTCTGAATCTTATATTCTTCGGGCTTATTAAGCCAATTGAAGTTTTTAAGATCACTGTCGGTAATTCCGGAAAAAATATTGGACTGTGATTCATACACGCCCGATTCTGCCTGGATATCCCGGACCTTGGTTTGCTCTTTGCATCCGCCGGAAATGACCAATACAAAGATCAGTAAAGGACAAAATTTCCCCACTAATGAAACAATCGTTTTAATAATATCCACAAAGTTACGCCCTCCGGAGATCATAATTCATAGATAGTTAGACCACTCTTGAGCTTGGGTTCAATATATGTGCTTTTTGGCGGCATTACCAGACCTGCATCTGCGATGGATTTTATTTCATCTATTGTAAGAGGTACAAGTCCAAAACCCACTTCAAAACGACCTTCGTCGATCTCATTTTTCATCGTGATAATATTGCGCTTCCCATATCCGTAGCTAATACGTTTATCGTTTCTGAGATCCTGAATACCCAAAATAGGATCTAATATGGTTTTATAAAGTATTTGTGTGTCCAACCTGCTCAGGGAATCTGAAAA
>JBPCUI010000254.1:0-4024 GCA_051011235.1 Flavobacteriaceae bacterium | reverse complement strand
TCCATCTCGGGCATCTGAATATCCATCAGGATAGCTGCATAGGGCCTTTGCCTAAATCGTTCAATGGCTTCCCGACCATTCTGCGCGATATCCAATTCGAATCCTGCTGCAGTTAAAATTTCCTCAGCAACAAACTGATTCACTTCGTTATCTTCCGCCAAGAGTAGGCGCAACCCGGCAAATTCTGAATCGGCGACGTCTATTATGGGAGAGGGAGCCTCTCGCTCTACACCCACACCCTGTATATGCATGATGGTGTCATAGAGAGACGAGGCGGTAATGGGTTTTGGCAAAAAGTGATCAATACCCACCTCAATGGCCTTGGCTTCTTCCTCTTTCCCGGCAAATGCACTGATCATAATGATAGGGAGCTGTTCCTGTTTGTGCCGACGACGAACCTGCTGTGCAGTCTCTAGTCCGTCAATACCTGGCAATAGCCAATCCAACACCAGCAAGTTAAACCTTTGAGAGGATTCGGAGTCTGTGTTGGAGCCCTCCAGAAGAGCCAACCCCTGTTCCCCAGACCCTATGACCTCACAAGTCATTCCATAAGAGCTAAAGAGCGTATGCAATAATTCCTGACTTGAAGGGTTATCTTCGATGATAAGAGCACGGATATCTTGAATGCCGGCTGGAGCAGTTAAATATCGCCTCGTATCAGCAATCGAGTGGCTGAACTGCACTGGGAAGGCAAACAGGCTGCCTTTCCCTGGTTGGCTTTCAACTGTGAGTTGGCCTCCCATGAGGGAAACGAGTTTCTGGCAAATGGCCAGCCCAAGACCGGTACCACCGTATTTCCTTGATGTTGAGCTATCAACCTGTGAGAACGCGGTGAATAAGTCCGCCTGCTTCTCTTGCGGAATGCCGATGCCGCTGTCCTGAACCTCAAAACGAAGAGTAATGTTCTCCTCATCATTGTTCTCATTATTCAGCGTCTGACGGTCTTCTACCCTCACCCGCAACACCACTTCCCCCTTATCCGTGAACTTGAATGCATTCCCGACAAGGTTAATAAGGACCTGACGAAGTCGTAAGGTGTCACCGATCACCTGATCCGGGACATCGAGCGCGACATGGACGATAAACTCCACATGCTTTTCGAGAACACGCCCGCGAAACGAATGAGTCACTTCTTCCAGCAGCTGACGTAGGCTGAAGGGCGCGGCTTCCAGGTCGAGCTTGCCCGCTTCAATCTTGGAAAAATCCAGAATGTCATTGATCAGGGCAAGCAATCCTTTAGATGACGATTCCACAATTGTCAGATATTGGTGTTGCTTTCGGTTCAGCGTCGTTTCGAGCGTAAGCGAGGTCATGTTGATGATGGCATTCATTGGCGTGCGGATCTCGTGACCCATCGTTGCTAAAAAGGAGCTTTTGGCTTGGTTCGCTGATTCTGCCTGCTTCATAGCCCCTTTCCACTTCTCCATCAGTTGTTCCCGGCTTAGTTGAACGATTTTACTTTTTTCAGATTCAATGAAATCCTCGGATGGTATAAAGGTGGGATCGCTGAAGAATTTAAAGGCTCTGATATTTTGAGTTCCTTGATTCCCGGGAATCATGGAAATTCGATCAAAAAGAAATTCAAAGGTTCCTAATTTGAATTGGGGGGCTATACCTTGGAAAACCATAAGCAATCCCAATCGATCATTAAATTTGTCAAAACATACATCCACCTTGGACTGGTATTCATTGTGATATAAGGCCCAACAAATTTCGGAAGTTGCAGTGGCCAAACGAGTGGCTTCTACGGAACCGAAATTCAAATTCATTGCAAGAACCCGAATCTTGTTCCGGCAATCAACGATGGAATTCTCGTCCTGTATAGAAATAGAGCCTAGCTCTATCATATCGTTATTCCCCAGTTGGTTTCCTAAAAGGTTTTTCTATAAAAAAGAAGCGGTTAACTTTGCGACCCCTATCTAAATCGAATAACGATACAAGTGGCATCGTCATCATTTTTCCCAAATTTTTTAATAAGATTATACCCAATCGTTTTTGCATCATCCGTAATTATGTCTGGGTAATCGCTCACATCAAAATTGGTGGAAATCCCATCTGTATGCAGTACCAATATATCCCCGCCTGACATCGTCATAATTTTTTCTTGTGGAGTTCTTATTTGGTAACCTATCACCCCGTCTTGCATTACGGCCCTTTCCGAGGATTTTCCAAATTTTCGTAAAACGATATTGCCTATTCCTACATAATGGAACTGTAGTGCTTCAGTATTCAGTTTTCCAATGATAGCTACACCTCCTCGTGTTCCACGGAGATGGTCATGAAGTTCCTTCATAAGACACGGCAATCCCCCATGTTTGTTTTTTTCAAGAAAATCAAGACTGGTCTGAGCTATTGAATGGGCCTCCGGCCCATGACCGGCACCATCCACAATACCGACAAATAGTTGTTCCTCGGCAACCTGAACGAACCCGGCATCACCATTAACAGATTCCAGGGGTCTTTCCGCAATAAAATGATCTATTACAGTGTTATCTATTAAATCCATTTTCTGATGGTGATCTTGGTTCCTTGAGTACGATGGGTATCGATTTGAAAATCATCCATTAGTCGTTTGGTTCCAGGAAGACCTATGCCCATAGTCCCCCCCGTGCTAAAATTATCTTCCATGGCCTTGTCTACATCCTGTATTCCAGGACCCGAATCTTCTGCCACAACCTCAATTCCCCTCTTTGAATCGTTCTCAACAAGTTTTAGTTTAATGGTTCCCTTTTTGGCATAGACAAAAATATTACGCGCGAGCTCACTGACCGCAGTTGAAATCATATATTGTTCCGCTTTTGAAAACCCGATCTCCTTAGCAAAATTCTTAGCATCCAAAGACGCATAAGCCACATCGGTTTCCCCAATAATGTCCATTTTCTTGAACTTTGGATCTAAGGGATTCATAAAAAAATTCACCTTAGAAAGAGAGATTCAAGTACCTAAGTAAATTATTGAATTTAAGTTTCTTCATTGCGTGACCCTTCCTCGGTTTCATTTTCAACAATGTCAGTGTTTTCAACAGTATCAACGTCATTCTCAGGAACATTCTCATCACCCGATTCGGTCGATTGGGTTAAAATTTCCAAAGCGTCTTCCAAGTTCATAGCCGTCGTGAGGTCATTAATGTCTAAATTCATATCAATGATTGAAGCCACCACTCCCGGGCTTAAACCCGTTATCACAGAAGGGACCCCCAACAATTTGACCATTTGGGTGGTTTTGGAGAACACTTCCCATAAAATACTATCGATTATTTTTACCCCAGAAAGATCGATAATAACCCCCTTAACACTCTTAGCATGAACTTGCTTTAGTAAACTTCTTTGAATCTGCAGCGCGGCATTTTTTGTAAGTTCCTCCTGAATAGGAACAACTAAACAGCCCTGGGTTTCATGTATGGTTACCTTGAGTGTTTCAACAGAATGGTTCATTGATATCTCTCAAAACAAGGATGATGCACATCAATTAATTTTTGTTTCTTTCAACTGAAAACCTATGATTTTCAGAGAAGTATTCACACCATCCTTTAAGGTAGCCTGGGTCAATATATCCGTTAATTCGATACCCAAATTTACCAGTGCCTGAGAAATTTCCGGAGAAATCCCAGTAATAATACAAGTGCATCCCATTAATCTGGTGGCTTTGGTGACTTTTATAAGGTGGTTGGCGACGGCGCTGTCCACGGACGGAACGCCCTGTATGTCCAATATGATAACTTTAGCTTGGTAGGCCAATATTTTTTCCAGCACCGACTCCATGATTAGTTGGACGCGTTTGGAATCCACTAAACCTACAATAGGGAGCAATAAAATATTATCCCATAGCCGCATCACCGGAGTGGACATCTCCATAATCAATGCGGCTTGTTTTGTTCTCTCCGCATCAAGCCGTTTCTTTTCGGTTATGTCTGAGGCGATTTTAAGAATTTTCACCGGGTTGCTATTCAAATCGAAAATCGGATTATAGGTCGCCTGAATATACACGGCCTTGCCGTTCTTTCCGATGCGTTTGTATTCCCCGG
>JBPCUI010000253.1:0-10501 GCA_051011235.1 Flavobacteriaceae bacterium | reverse complement strand
AAGGTCGGAGAATAGATAAAACAGTCTGAAGGGTAGCGATGCAATGCACCAGAGAAATGGATAAGAAATTAGATAGACCAGCCGTTGCATGCAAATGAAAACTATTGGCAAATATAGCTATATTTGGCGCTCGACAATTTTTTGTAAAATGAACATGCACCTTGCAACCATCGCCATTATCGCTGCCAATGTCCTTGTCTCATTACGCGGTTTTAATGAGTCGGGCTTTTTCGAAAGGTATAAATTCAGTATTGGCCCTATCAGGGCGGGTCAGCGCGAGCGGATGCTGACATCGGGATTTCTGCACGTGGATATGGCCCACCTGTTCATCAACATGTTTACCTTGTATTTCTTTGCCGATGTGGTGATCAGATGGTTTGGAGCACCTAAGTTCATTATTATATATTTTATCAGCTTGCTGGCCGGTAGTTTGCTCGCATTATTTTTTCATAGGGACGAACCTTATTACAGTGCTGTAGGAGCAAGTGGCGCAGTAACAGGGATTCTATACGCCGCCATATTGCTACAGCCCAATATGAGTTTGTTCATTATGTTCATCCCAATACCAATACCAGCTTATATACTCGGAATTGCATATATGCTTTACTCTATTTACGGAATGAAAAAACGACTTGGGAATATTGGCCATACAGCCCATTTTGGCGGTGCAATTGGAGGGTATGTTGCGAGTCTCTTATTCAAACCAGATCTAATTCTTACCGAAACATTGATGGTAATATTACTCGCAATTCCTATAATTATCCTCTTCGTATTGGAAAAAATGGGAAAATTATAGACCGGCAGGGACTGTTATATTTTCACAGGTTGTAGGAAAAAACTTCATATTATTCCCGGGTTTTTAGGTAGTTCATCGAAAAAGTAGAGGTCTTACCATACCAATTCTCTAATTTTGCCGTTCCAAATCATAACCAAAACTGTTAACCTACAATCCTATGTTTAAGAAAGTCCCCCTTGTTGCTCTTGCAGCCTTTCTCGCTTTTTTATCATGCAAAGACGAAACTACCGTTTATATAGACGATCTTCAGGAAGACGTTGTGCTGGAAACCAGTGAAACCAAATTGCAGAGCAGCGTTTCATTCGATCAATCCGGTGTACTAGAAATTTTTGAAGATGACAATCTCGCCAATCGGGCGTTGAGAAGTGCTGATGATCCGGCAGGCGACTATCCATTAACCCTGGTAGCTCAGGTGAAACCTCCTACATATTCAGGAAAAAGTGAATTAACAGCTTCTCATGTAGATATTGAAGGCAATTATGCCTATGTCTCGTATAATTCAGTGGGCGAGGAGTATTTCGGGGGTATCGATATAATTAATATAGCTGATCCCAATAATCCTAGTGTGAGATCCAGGCTGTTTTATTTGAATTCCGACATTAATACGATTAAATACCACGCCGGTTTTGCTTACATAGTAGGTGGTGTGGACGCAGAAAACTCTGTGACTGCTACTTCAAATTCATTTTTGGGTAAAATTGCGGTTTCCGGTGGCAGGTTCGACCTGGATGCGGGAATTACTTACGGATTTCAACAAGGCTTTAATGCTAACGACCTGGTTGTAAAAGACGGCTTGGTCTGGGTAACAAGTGGTAAGGACGGATCCCTTACATCATATAGCCAGAACGATCTGCAAATCCAGGACGAAGTCCCATTTACAGATCTGCGATCCCTGGCAATAGACGGCAGTAATATTGCCGTATTAGATGCAGGATCGGGGGTAACTATTATGGACAGTGATCTTCAAATTATAAAAGAGATAGCCATCAATACCAATTTCGGAGACTTTACCAAGAAGTCTCTCGATTTTGACGGAGACAAGATAGTTGTGGCCGAAGCCGAAAAAGGTGCAGGTGTATACAGCTTCTTCAGTGGTCAACTGGTGGAATACATTCCGATTCTACTAAACCCTACAGGTGTTGATGAAGGTGACATTGTTACCAACGCGGTAGCCTCGAACGATAAGGTTTTATTAATGGCCAATGGAGGTGCCGGTCTTTGCCTATCTGAAGATAACGGTACGGGCACCGACTTGTTCGGGATAATAGAACTGGAAGGATCTATAAACTATGTAGCCTCCAAGGACGATTATATATTTGCCGCCTCTGGTAGAGAAGGATTGCAGATTATAAAAATGAATAAACCTTCTCAGAGCCTTACTGCCCGTTGTGCTTCATTACCGGAATATGACGGTAGTACCAAAGTTATCATTGCTAATGGTGAGAATGTTGGATACAGTGGAACAAAAAGACTGAACAACATAAATATCAGTGGTAGCTTGATACTTTGTGGTTCCTGGACAGTTAGTAATAATGTAGGTATTAAGGAAGGTGGGCTTTTTGAAATTAATGGGACACTTGTTGTGGGACGTAATAACCGGAAAAGACATATTTCACTGGACACCAACAGTACGTTTCGAGTAGAGGGTAACTTAACTATTTATGGGGACTTGGTCCTTAACGACGGGGCAACACTCGAATTTATCGGAGACAACAATATTGTCAATATTTTTGGAAGCGTCAAAACGAATGGGACGGTAACTATTACTGGAAATTTCGAAGATTTAAAAAATAAATTCTAAAAGAAAAGCCCTGTGAAGAACAGGGCTTTTTTTTTGATCTTTTTAACCTCTATTGAAGCATTTCCGAAATCTTGGCCTCAAGTTCAGGACCCCTTAAATTCTTAGCGATAATAACACCGTTTTCATCCAGAATAAATGTAGCGGGAATTGCCGAGACATTGTATAAATCGGCAATTTCATCAAAATACCTCACATTGGAGACATGGTGCCATTCAAGGCCGTCGTCGGCTATGGCCTTTTTCCAGTCTTCGGCTCTCCTGTCAAGAGAAACTCCCATAATACTCAGGCCTTTATCTTTATACTTGTCATAAAGCTTCACCACGTTTGGATTCTCGGCTCTACATGGTTTACACCAGGCGGCCCAAAAATCGAGGATAGTTGCCTTGCCCAGTACGTCGTTCAATGCCAGCTCAACACCACCCGGTGTGGGTGCCGAGAAATTTGGAGCCTGGGTTCCTATTGCAGTTTTTGCATTGGCATCCAATGTTTCCTTAATACTCTTCCCTACATTGGTCTCTTTAATCTCTGGAGTAAGTGATTGGAAAATTTCTTTGATCTCCTCGTCCGGAAGCGATTTAGTAGCCATCGCCTTCGTGAGGATAAGGGCCGATATCAGCGCATTTGGATGTTCCTTGGCAAAATTAATTTCCATATCCTTTGCTTCTTGCTGCAATTCGAAATATTCTTCCCTCAATGAACTCATCACCGCTGTATCTCGCATAGTAGCAGCATCCCTCATATCGCGGTTCATCGATTGAGCCCTATTGGCCAGTTCTCTCGAGGCATCTCTGAAATCTCCAAATACTTCATTTTGAAATGTTCCATCAACACTGGCATAAAAGAGACTGTCTTTTTGGGCTTGTATTTCTATTATATCGTTTTCTACAATTATTGGTATACTTCCGCGGATACCTTCTATGAATACATAGTAAACCTCCGGGCTTTCCTGACTTCCGTTAAAACTAAAATTACCTGTGAGAATTTCTGTAGTATCTACATCCACGGGTCGGTTATTTTCGTTTGTTTTCCTCAAAAACACGGTGGTTCCGTCGGGGACCATACCCTCTACCGTTCCAGAAATGGTAAATCCTTCAGGTTTAGGGCTGCAAGCCGTAACCAGGGCCAATAAAATGGCAAATGCCGATAATCTTTTCATGTCGTTAATAAAATTAATGGGCAAATGTACCTATATAAAAGGGAATATAAAAAGTCCTTAACATAAGCTTATGTGTAGCATATTACCAGAGAACAAGAAGCTCAGAATTGGTAGCGAATACCCAGGGCAATGTCAAAATCGAAGTTGTCTGAGAAGTCGTCATAGCCTATAAGACCAATCTCGGGCCTGAAATCAAGTGAGAGCAAAAGTGGAATATCAAAGTCGTATTCAATGCCCACATCGCCGGCTACGAATACAAAAAGACCTCCATCTGGGGTAACTGGTGCGCCACCAGGGCCGGGAATTGGGTCAAAATCCACACCTCCAAGTCCGCCTCCGAGCCCCCAGTACCAATTAAAATTACCGTCAATATGGTATACCCACTGATATATTCCGGCAAGTTTAAAGGCGTCGTATTCACGACTATCCCTCCAGCCGAGATCAATTTCAACCCGGTTGTAACGATTAACCAATCGTTGGTAAGAGATCTCAGCGCCAAATCCATCACTGTCTCCCAGACGAAGACCAAGGGCATTGTTTGAAATGTTCTGGGCACTCAAAGAAAAACACGTGACGAGAAGTACGAAGGGGAGTATTAAAATTTTCATAGGTCCTAAATTTGTTTTAGCATGAATCATGCATGGTTCTCAGCTATTAAAAACTTAATTTTACAATTAAAATTGTCCTGATTTGGATAAAATCATTCTGGAACAACTAGGCCGGCAACTTAAAGGAGAACTTTTCTCAGACAGGCTCAGTAAATCTATTTATGCCACAGATGCATCGGTCTATAGGAGAATCCCTCTTGCGGTGGCATACCCCAGGAATGAGGACGATATTAAGCTATTAATTGATTTCGCAACCAAAAACAAAATTGGTCTGATACCTCGGACCGCAGGAACTTCGCTGGCCGGACAATGTGTTGGAGATGGAATAGTAGTAGATGTTTCCAAACATTTTACCTCAATTCTTGAATTGGATGTGGGCCAGAAGAGCGTAAAGGTACAACCCGGTGTAATCAGGGACGAATTGAATTTGTACTTAAAACCACATGGTCTTTTTTTCGGACCCAATACTTCTACTTCTAATCGATGTATGATGGGGGGGATGGTAGGAAATAATTCCAGTGGTACAACTTCCATTCAGTACGGAGTCACAAGAGACAAAGTACTTGCCTTAAAAACAATCCTTTCCGATGGATCTACGGCAATCTTCGAAGGGATCTCAAAAGAGACTTTTGAAAAGAAAGAACAGGGCGATTCACTGGAAAGCAGGATATATAAGAGCATCTTCACCGAATTGTCTGATAAGAAAATTAGAGAGCAGATAATAGTGGAGTTTCCAAAAAAGAATATTCACCGGAGAAATACCGCTTACGCAGTGGACGCCCTGCTCGATTCGGGTGTATTTGTACCCAACGGACCTGATTTAAATATAAGTAAGCTCTTGTGTGGGAGTGAGGGCACCCTGGCATTTACCACCGAAATTACCCTCCGGCTGGATGATTTACCGCCGAAGGAAACAGCCATGGTGGTAACGCATTATAAAACTCTTGAAGATTGTCTTTCCGACGTAGTCCCGCTCATGAATCACCAACTGCATCTATGCGAAATGATGGATAAGGTAATTCTGGACTGCACTAAGAACAACCGCGCTCAATTCCCCAATCGGTTTTTTGTGTCAGGTGACCCGGCTGCACTGTTGATGCTGCAATTAAGAGATGAAACAGAGCAGGGACTGGAGAATCAATTAGAGGAACTCCTCAGCACTGTAAATGGTTCGGGGCGAAGCTACGCTCATCCTGTCCTTAGGAACTCGGATATTCCGAAGGCCATTGAATTGCGCAAAGCAGGGCTGGGACTCCTCGGAAATTTGGTAGGCGATCGCAAGGCTGTGGCCTGTATTGAAGACACGGCGGTCGCTCTGGACGATCTGAAGGAATTTATTACGGAGTTTACGGGGATCATGGAAGGCTATGGCCAGCAAGCGGTTTATTATGCCCACGCTGGCGCCGGGGAATTGCATCTAAGACCAATCCTCAACCTTAAAAAATCGGAGGACGTCGGTATGTTCAGGTCTATTACCACCGATGTGGCCCGGCTGACTAAAAGGTATGGGGGATCTTTCAGCGGTGAACACGGAGATGGAATTGTTAGGTCCGAATTTATTCCAATGATGCTCGGTGAAGCCAATTACGAATTATTTAAACGCATAAAGGGCTATTTTGACCCTCAGGGAATATTTAATCCTGGCAAAATTGTAGATCCATATCCAATGGATCAGTCGCTGCGATATGAATTAGATCAGGATGAGATAGAAATTGAAACATTATTAGATTTCTCTGACAGTGAAGGCATACTTAAAGCGGCCGAAAAATGCAATGGGAGTGGAGATTGCCGGAAAACACATCTGGCGAAAGGAGCCATGTGTCCCAGTTACCACGCCACGAGGGAGGAAAAAGATACTACCAGGGCGCGTGCGAACTTACTCCGGGAAGTACTCACGAACGCAGACAATCCCAATAAATTTGACTCAGAAGAACTGAGGGAAGTATTCGATCTATGCCTCAGTTGTAAAGCCTGCTCAAGTGAATGCCCGAGCAATGTGGACGTAGCTTCTTTAAAAGCTGAATTTCTATACCAATACCAGGAGGTGAATGGCTATGCTTTAAAGAATAAGTTAGTTGCCTACAATATATCGCTGAATCGATTAGCCAGCAAATGGCCCTGGTTGTTCAATGCCGTATTCAGCTCGTTCATATTTGGCCCACTGATTAAGAAATTTTCCGGCATATCCTTGCAGAGACGATTCCCAAAAATTTCAAGTTTTAATTCAGATAAGTATTTAAAATTAGCTCAAAACAAGTCAGTTATGTCGAAACAAAAACTTGTGCTGCTAATAGACGAGTTTAGCAGGTACTGGGATACAACTTTGGTGAAGGACGCAATTGATCTATTATGTGGTCTCGGCTATGAGGTGGCATTGAAACAGGTAGAAAGCGGAAGAGTATTTATTTCCAAAGGTTTCTTAAAGCAAGCAAAGCAATTAGCTGTAAAAAATATCAACGAACTATATCCGATAGCCAGAGAAGGCACGCCGATAATTGGATTGGAACCATCGGCAATCCTCACATTCAGGGATGAATACAAAAGATTTCATTTAGATACCAAAAAGGTAGAAGACCTGGCCAATCAGACTTATTTGATTGAGGAATTTCTGGCGAAGGAAATTGCAAGGGGATCGCTGACTGCTGATCTGTTCACCAAGAATCCAAAGATGATAAAGATCCACTCACATTGCCACCAGAAGGCTCTGTCTAACCAGAAAGTGACATTTGATATTTTAAATTTGCCCCAGAATTACAAGGTATCTATAATAAATTCAGGCTGCTGCGGAATGGCGGGTTCATTCGGATATGAGAAAGAACACTACGATGTGAGTATGAAAGTTGGCGAATTAAGTCTTTTCCCTGCAGTACGTCAGGCCGGTAATGAAGTGATAATTGCTGCAAACGGAACTAGCTGCAGGCATCAGATCTTTGATGGAACAGGTCGAATTGCACATCATCCTGTTACTGTTCTTAATGAGGCCTTAATTGTCAATTGACTTCGGGTCTTTTGCTTTGGTAGAACCGCATGATAAGCCAAAATAAAGTGCTTTTGGTAGGCTTTGTTAGAACGGCTATCTTTGGGCCTGTTAATAAGCAGTGCAGGCTAATTGGTCTGTACTAATAACATAAATGCATGGCTGGTAATACATTTGGTAAAATTTTTAAGCTCATGACCTTTGGGGAATCACACGGTGCCGCCATAGGAGGAGTAATCGATGGTTGTCCGGCAGGGTTGAAATTGGATTTAGAGGCAGTTCAACGCGATCTGGAGCGCAGAAAGCCGGGCCAATCGGCTATTGTAACCCAAAGAAAAGAAGCAGATCTTGTGGAATTCTATTCCGGTATCTTCGAAGGAACTACCACCGGCACACCTATTGGATTTGTAATCCATAATACCAACCAGAAATCTGGCGACTATTCACACATAAAAGATTCGTACAGACCCTCTCATGCAGACTATGTCTACGACAAAAAGTACGGGCTGAGAGATTACCGTGGAGGAGGGAGAAGTTCTGCGCGCGAAACAGCATCCAGGGTTGTGGCCGGGTCAATTGCAAAACAATTTTTGAGTGAGATTTCATTCGATGCCTACGTCTCGCAGGTTGGCAGTATTAAACTTCAAAAGCCTTACCAGGAACTCGATTTGTCCATTACCGAATCTAATCCCGTTCGCTGTCCCGATCCGGATACTGCACTGAAAATGGAAGACCATATCAAGGCCATACGAAAAGAGGGAAATACAATAGGAGGAATTATTAGCTGTGTTATCCGCAATGTCCCAGTTGGTTTAGGGGAACCGGTTTTTGATAAGTTGCACGCCCAGCTGGGAAAAGCTATGTTATCTATCAATGCAGTAAAAGGTTTTGAATTCGGTAGTGGATTTCAGGGAGTGGAAATGAAGGGAAGCGATCACAATGATCACTTTAATCCGGACGGCACAACAAAAACCAACTACAGTGGTGGAGTACAGGGAGGTATAAGCAATGGAATGGATATATACTTCAACGTTGCTTTTAAACCGGTTGCGACTATCCTGCAAAAGTATGAGACCATCGATAAAGCAGGCAAGAAAGTACAGACCAAAGGGAAGGGAAGGCACGATCCCTGTGTGGTTCCAAGGGCAGTACCTATAGTTGAAGCAATGGCGGCCCTCGTTCTGGCCGATTTTATGTTGATCAACAGAACAATCAAGCTGCATCCCTGATCATCTTATAGCACAAGTCAGATTACTTCTGAGTACATTAAAACTTGTCCAACTCACAACAATTTTGAGGAACGGAGCGGACTATATAATGTATGGGGATTAAGTTTCAAAGTACTATCTTTCCACCTTTAAAAAGTATTTATGAGGAAGCTGGAATTGCATTGGCAGATATTAATAGGTATGGTGGTGGGCATTGTCTTTGGGTTTGTAATGACCTTTCCGGATTGGGGTGCTAAACTGGTATCGGACTGGATTCAGCCCTTTGGCAATATTTTCGTCAAATTGCTCAAACTTATTGCCATTCCTTTGATAATCGCTTCACTGATAAAAGGAATTTCTGATTTAAAGGATATTTCAAAATTCAGGAATATTGGACTGCGAACTATCGGCATTTATATTGGAACTACAGTAGTGGCCATCTCTATTGGTTTGATCCTTGTAAACATACTTAAACCAGGTGACGGCATTGCGGAAAGCACAATTACCAAACTTTCAGAAACCTACGCCAGCGATGCAGGTGTAACTTCCAAGTTGGAAATGGCAAGCAGGCAAAAAGAAAGTGGGCCATTACAATTCCTTGAAGACATGGTACCCGACAATGCCTTTAAGGCCTTTGGGGATAATGGTCTGATGCTGCAGGTAATCGTATTCACCATCATTTTTGCTATCGCCATGCTGTTAATTGGTGAGGAACGTGCAAAACCGATTAAGAACTTTTTTGATTCTTTAAATTTTGTTGTTCTAAAAATGGTAGATCTGATTATGCTGATCGCTCCCTATGCCGTCTTCGCATTATTGGCAGGGGTAGTTGTTTCATCAAGTGATCCGGAACTTCTGTTGGCCTTGTTAAAATATTCCGGTGTGGTAGTATTAGGTTTGATGCTGATGATAGTTTTCTATGCTACAGTGGTATCTGTCTTTACAAAGAAAAATCCTTTCTGGTTCCTTAAAGAAATAAGTCCGGCACAGCTGCTTGCTTTTTCAACCAGTTCCAGTGCAGCCACACTTCCGGTTACCATGGAAAGAGTAGAAGAGCATATTGGAGTAGACAAGGAAGTATCGAGTTTTGTACTGCCGGTGGGCGCCACTATCAATATGGATGGCACAAGTCTCTACCAAGGTGTTGCTGCGGTATTTATCATGCAGGTATTGTGGCCAGAAGGATTGGGTTTTAGTAATCAATTGGCAATCATTCTTACAGCTCTATTAGCTTCTATCGGCTCTGCAGCAGTTCCAGGCGCCGGTATGGTGATGTTGGTAATTGTACTGGAGGCTATTGGCTTCCCGGCAGATCTGTATCCAATTGCACTCGCCTTGATTTTTGCGGTCGACCGACCTTTGGATATGTGCAGGACGGTGATCAATATCACCGGTGATGCCACTGTCTCAATGGTTGTTGCCAAGTCTGTAGGTAAACTTGGAACGCCAAAAGTGGAGGATTGGGATGATTATTACGAAGAAGTTAAATAGCACAAAACATCCTGATAATTTGATTTATTAAGATTTACTCGTAACTTTTTGCTAAGAATTTAAAGATCTAACACCAGTTTGGAGGATAATATTTAGTGGAAAACGAAAACTTTATTAGCATGAATATCTGCTTTTTGATGTACCCATGGGAGGAAATCGACCCAAGTAACGATAGTAGTTTATCCCTTATGCACGAATGTGCCAAGAGGAATCACGGAGTGGCCATCTGCACCCCGGCCAATCTAACTATTCGCAACAGTGTAACAAGTGCTTTTTGTACAGTACTCAATCGAATGGATAAACTTCCATCGAATCAAAAGAGTTATTATAAAAATGTTACCACAAGAGGGGAGATGCTTCCCCTTGCCGGATTTGATGTCATCTTTATGAGAGCAAATCCACCTTTAGATCCGATTATGCTAAATTTTCTGGATTCGGTTAAGGATGATGTATTTATTGTGAAT
>JBPCUI010000252.1:0-19879 GCA_051011235.1 Flavobacteriaceae bacterium | reverse complement strand
CCGCTGGAAGAAGCCTCTGCGGGCGGAGGCTCCGATGGTAATACGACCAGTATGTACACAGCCACTCTGGATGGATTGGGTACAACGGGTGACGGCGCACATGCTTTACACGAACACATACTTACAGATCATCTCTATGAGAGAACAGCCTTGCTCACATTGCTGTTGGCAGCGGAAGAAGTATTGGTTGATAAATAATGCGCTATGAAACACAAATTCACATACACATCACTTACCCGAATTTCAGATTTGAAAACTCGTGAATTTACAATCAAGAAAATAGACAGATCTCATTGGGAAACAGGAGACTACGTTGTTAGTAAAATACTCGATCCGGGAAGTAATATTTTAAGCCTTGAACTTCCCAGTGGCCGGATGCGGGGAGTTATTGGCGGGGAATGGATAATCGGAGCACTGGGAGAACGTTTTGCCACTTTGGAGGCAACGGGATCGTGGAAGAAAGTGGGAGATGACTTGAAAATGAATGTGCTTACTGCAGCCGGACTCATGGGAAAACTTACATCTAAATCGGCATTTATTCCAAATATGATGGAGGTCCTGTACAAAGGGCATCTATTTCGTCAAGGGCAGAAACTATGCATGGATCAATTTGTTAAAAACAGCCCCGATGTTTCTTTTAAAACCCCCGTTATTCTGATTGTAGGCACCTCCATGTCTGCGGGGAAGACAACCTCGGCCCGGATTGTTACCAATCTTTTTAAACTGGCAGGATACAAGGTAGTGGGAGCCAAACTTTCCGGAGCGGGCAGATATAAAGACATATTGGCCATAAAAGATGTGGGCGCAGATGAGGTATTGGATTTTGTGGATGTGGGTTTACCATCCTCTATCTGCCCAAAAGAGAAATACAGGAAGAAATTACAACAGTTAATGAGTAAAATTGCTGCCGTTCAGGCCGATGTGGCGATCGTGGAAATCGGTGCATCCCCGCTGGAACCATACAATGGTGATATTGCAATAAATGCCCTACGCAACCAAATTAAATGTGTTGTCATGTCTGCTTCGGATCCATACGCGGTTTATGGCCTTATGAAGGCATTTGACCTTGTGCCGGATATTGTCACTGGTATTGCATCCAATACAATGGCCGGGATTGAGATGGTAGAGAAATTATGCAATGTGAGGGCCTTAAATCTTATCGATTCGGCCACCACAGCAGAACTTAAGGAAATACTTTCATCCAGAACATCTCTATCGCTTAAAGAAAAACCGTTGTCCGTGCCCTGGAGTTAACAATAAAAAAAGAATGATGGAAAATACTGATGTTAAGCAAAAATGGCGTTTTACTCCACTTCAGATATTAGAAGGTTTAGAAGGGGTGCTGATCATTGCAGCATGCTATTTTAGTTGGTTTTTAAAACCCCTGAGGAACCGCTGGGGATTGACAAGAGAAGAGGCATCACGCGTACTACCTGGTGACACGATTGTAGAAGAACCAAAATCTGTGTTTAGTCACGGTATACTTATTAACGCGCCGGTTGATCATGTCTGGCCCTGGGTGGCCCAGATGGGAAAGGGCAGAGGTGGTTTTTATAGCTATGAAGCCCTTGAAAACTTAATGGGCCTGGATATTTACAATGCAGATACCATTTTGAAGCAATATCAAAACCCCAAAAAAGGAGACATCATTCCATTTGGACCAGACAATGGATATCCGCTTGCTATTTGTAAGGAAGGAGAATCATTGGTTATAGAAAACAATGACGACCTGGATAAAAAGCAGACATATGATCCTTCTCAGGGACATCCAAAGAACTTTCTGCACCTGAGCTGGCTTTGGCATATTGAGGCAATTGACCAGCATCGATCTCGTTTTATTTCCAGGAACCGGGTTAATCATAACAATTCGTTTAAAAACCGCCTAATTTTCACCTTGGCCGAACCCGTTGTTTTTGCCATGGACAGAAAAATGTGCCTGGGAATTAAAAGAAGAGCAGAACGGCATTATAAATATTCAGGAACAGGAACCGATTATCTTGCTGATAATTCGCAAAAGGCATTATCTTAAAGATCAGTTATGATACTAGGTTATAAACCTGTGGCTCCCAAACGGGTTGTTTTGGTATTGCCGATGATCGGGATGGCGCTATTTGTGATACTTTACATTGTGGCAGCGATCAAATATCCGGGTGGTTCCTGGAAATTTCCAGATGCGAAAGACTTTAGTTTTTGGAATAATTATTTATGCGACCTCTTAGACCACAATGCCGTAAACGGACAATTGAACGACGCCCGCTATATTGCCAGGACGGCATTGGCATTCCTCTGCGGAGGCCTTTTGCTTCTATGGTGGTATTTGCCCAGTTTATTTCCAGAAGACCGAATTACGCGCACCATTATGTGGATTTCAGGGATCCTTGCCCTGGTGACCACTTTTTTTCTGAGCTCCGGGACACATGACACCACTGTGAGAATTGCGGGTTTCTTTGGAGCAATTGCCTTTATAAATCTATTTATCGAGTTATACAGGATAGGACTATACCGGCTTTTTATTCTCGGTCTTTTTTGCCTGATAATTTTTCTGATCAATTACTATATATACGAGACCGGCTCATTTATTAAAGGACTGCCAATTATACAAAAGATCACTTTTCTATCCTTCTTATGCTGGTTCACTTTCCTCAACTTATCCATGATTAAAAAGCGGAATGACAGCCGGAAAAATTCGAATCAAAGTCTGTTTAAATGAATGGGGCAGAATGTTTTGAATCCGCTTCAATTTTTTGTAAATTTAATAAGGAGCAATTCGTGCAAACACCCCGTCTTTTTGGAGAATTATAAAGAGAGATGCACAACAGTGAACAAATGATAAAGCTTGCTAACTCACATTCACATTTAAAATTTTCAATATGAATCCACTATATTTATTTTCACTCATCTTAGGCCTTATTTTCCTGGCCGGTATCCGTATTGTTTTTGAATATAAAAGAGCCCTAAAATTCAGGTTCGGAAAGTTCATTAAAACTCTTAAACCAGGTTTCCGATGGATTATTCCCATAGTTGAGACAATCCAGATAGTCGATATTCGTGTGATAACCATTAACATTGTATCCCAGGAAGTAATGACGGAAGACAATGTTCCCTGCAGTATTGATGGGGTTGTTTTTTTTAAGATCTACGATCCGGAAAAGGCAGTTCTCGAAGTAGAGGAATTTTCTTTTGCAATTACCCAGTTGGCTCAGGCAGCTTTAAGAGATGTTTGCGGAAAAGTAGAACTCGACACCATTTTGTCGAATAGGGAGGAAATGGGTAAAAACATCAAATCTATTGTTGAAACAGAGACACATGAATGGGGTATCGAGATCATCGATGTGAAGATCAAGGACATTCAATTACCTGAGAATATGAAGAGAATGATGGCCAATCAGGCAGAGGCAGAGCGATCTCGCAGGGCTCGAATCATTCTGGCCCAGGCCGAAGAGCAGGCTGCCGGTAAGTTGCTGGAAGCCGGGCTGCAAATAGATAAGTCTCCTTCTGCGATCAAACTTAGGCTTTACCAGACTTTGTCCAATATTGCGGCAGAAAAGAATTCTACCATACTTTTTCCATTTCCGGAAGAAGTATTACCGCATGTTGCCGATAAGGCAAAGGGTAAAAAATCAAAGAAGAAATAAGAATGCATGCCCTATAAGGGTCGCTTCATTAAAGCAACTTTAGGTTAATTGTTCATTTATAATTGGAGTTCCTTTTTGATGATATTCTTGAACCGAGTCGCACTGATATAGTGATCTTCGAGTAATTTACCATCGTGTAATAAATTAAAAACCCCATATCCTGAAGGTGCATGTTTGGCGTCTTCCGAACTTGTAATTTTTTTGATCTTTAGATCCAAACCGTATTGTTCTGCAACCTGCTTAATTGCATATGCGGATTTATCGTGCCATGGGCATTGATCGGCATAGAGTAGATGCCATCCGTCATATTTGACTTGTTCCAGGCTCCAGTCTAAAAACACAGGTTCAGTAACTGGCTCTTGCCATTTCTTACAGAGCAATTCAAATCTGTCTTTTTTGTCTGATACACTGTATCCGTTTTTTTCAAAAATACGCTTATCAGCCATCCAGGGACCACTGCTGCTAACTACACACACTCCGTGCATACCCTTTTGTTTGGCATCTGTTTCAACTGCCTTTATGAGCTCGGATCCGTGCCCTTTGTTTTTGTTCTTATTGGGATAGATGTACATACATTGAATAAACATAAAATTATCGGCCGATACAGGTCTCCAGGCCCTGGACGCTGGGATGTATTCTATAAAACCGATCTTCTGCCCCTCTTCGTCTTTGAGAATAAGCATCTTCAAGCCTTCTTTATTCCTTGCATTGATCCATTGTTCTTTACATTTAAATCCTGGGTTTAGCAGATCCTTAATGCAGAAAAGTGTCTCTTGCCTTACATTTTCGGGGGTTACTTCAGTAACGGTTAATTCTATCATTTTAATAAAGATTTCAAATTCTACATATAAGGATTAAAATCAAATAGCATGTCCTTATCGAATTCACCAAACTCGGTATAAGGCCAAATTCGAAGAACAAACTTTTTATGGGCAGCCGAGATTCTATGTTCTACTCAGAGCACTTCCAAAAAATCAAGTTTTCTTATTGCACCACATTTTTACTTCGCCAGTAGTCTTCCGCTTCACGCTCCATCTTTTCCAATCTGGTGTAATAGTCCGGAAATTCCTTTAAATGTGCCCAGGCGATTTTCCCGGTAAGAAATTTATCATCATTGGTTACATTGGTCTCCGGCCAACGGGTTCCGTGTTCCAATTCGACGGCAATTCCTTCTCTAAACTCATCAAGATTTACTTCTTTCCAATCAATGCCTAGTTGATCTCCTATAAATTTGGCATCTTCCTTATTGATTTTTTTCATTTCTAAGGTTTTTTAATTCTTTTATTCCCCATGGGATGTATGCTATACACATCAGTGTTGTGCCGGCAGTACTAATTAATTCTATATCAGGATTTATTAATAGCAGGAGGCCAAGAATGATCAACATTCCTTGCCATTTTGATATTACTTTCTCTTTCATTAGGCCTATGGTCTGTAAAATTCCACCAATCATTAATGCGAATATGAGCCAAACGATAAATAAATAACCTTCCTTATCCACAATTACCTGTAAGTAAGGTACAAAGGCCTGAAAATCTTTTTCTGATAGCGTATCAAAGGCCGAGAGGACTAAACATAACGCACCTTTATCCACGGCCAGTACAAAAGCACCGAATACTCCAATTATTCCACCCCAAAAGCCATATATTTTACCTTTGCCCTGAAGTATATTCATAGTGCCTATGAAATAGATTATGATTACCGGTACGGCAAAAGTGACCACGAGGTGCCCAATATGGTACATCGGGTTGTTGTGAAATCTCCCAACCAATTGTTCCACGGTAAAAAGTGGCTCCATTGCCAAAAGGTTCGGATGGGTTACGAAGCCGATAAAAAGCATAATTGGATAAACAATAATGGATAAGGCATATCCGTATTTTCTAATCCTTAAAATACTATCGTGCTCTTTGCTATTAATTTGGCTCATATTTCAGCCTCTTCACTTTGTTCGGCGGCATCATAGAGATCTTGACTAGAGGGTCAAGTAGTCGCGATAAGGTTGTAAGCCGAGATTGACCATCCTGACTACTCTGTTACAAGTCACGGTCGCCCCAGAGATACCATCTATATTATAAATTCCTTTGACAACTATTTCACCACCCAGACTTAAACCAAATGGAGACTCTCCCTGACTCAGATCAGATCCGGTAAACTGATCTTCGAAGGAAGAATAGGTGATCCCTGCACCGTACCCCTCTGATTCCGACGTGTGATCCAGCTCCAACTTTTCTATCTGTCTGGTTTTTTTATCGACCAATAATTTGGCCCACAGAGGTCCCCCATATCCTCTTCCCTGAACCATAAAGATCACTTTGTCTGTATTCATTACCTCTATTATGGGAAAGGAAGTCGCTTCTTTACCTCTATTGAGTAGATTAAACTCCTTAGCGGCCTGGTCAATTTCAGCGTCCAAAAGTCTACCCGTACTGTCGATCATCTTGAAATTCAGCAACGAATGTATATCTATAGAATCAGAGACAGAAATTGCAGAAAATTCCGCCAGCTCCTTTATTATACCTGGAACGCTAGTTGTTTTTACCACTTGAACCTCTTGAATCTTCTTGTCTGCTTTTGGCTCTTTACACTGCCAAAAAAGGACAAGTGCACATATTAGCACAAGTGGCCTTAAACAAGCTCCTGAAACTAGCATCTAATTAAAGGGATTTACAGGTTTATTTTTCTCAATTCCCAGGTATTTTTATTGGTTTTTACAGCCATTAGATTTTTAGACAAGTATTTACCAGTCAGACCAGGGAGCTCGTAACGCCTTTTATCCATGAGGATATTGTCGCGTTGTGCAATTAGCAGCATGATATCACCTGAAATATCCAGTATGACCTCGCTGAATTTGTACTCATAAATGTTGAGCTGGAATTTGTTCTGACCTCTAAAAGTTTTTGTCAATAAAATGCCTACTGCATAATCCTGGCCAAATTCGGTAACATTTAAGTATTCAGGAGGGATTACCGTTTCGCCTTCTGTATTGATAAAACCGTATACTGTGATGCCTTCGTCCTCGAGAGACTGTTTTATCATACATCGACCATTCTTAAATATGGGGTAGGGTATGCCGGTTACATCATTCGCACGGGCATTTACCTCTTTGTTCCATACAAGATCATCCCTGAAATCAATTACCAATTTGCCATCAGAATCGACAAAACCCCATTTTTCACCCATTCTAACGGCGGCAAGACCTTCACTAAATGGGGTAATTTCATCTACAATGTCGAGCGACTGGGAATTAACTAATAAAGGAGATAAAACAAAAACGAAAATCATAAGAAAGCTTTTCATAGAAATATGTCTTACTGGGTTAATAATTAGGCTAAAGTATTCACATTAAGGAATTTAAACTATGATAACTATCATATATCTTTCCTTATTTTAATTTTGAAAAAGTCTTTAGACTCAGAACATGAGATTGGAGTAAATCATGCTTTTGAGATCCTTTGGCAGCCCATCCCGGATATCTTCCATCTCACCGAGTGAAACATATTTTCTCAAATAGATAAAGGTGGTGTCTATATACCGTTCTGCAACTTCATCGCTGTACTCAAAATCATTGATGGCGGCAGGCCCGTCGTGTTTTCGTACCAGCTCAATGAATTCTGCCATTTTTTTGATTCTGGGTTTATCTTTTTTGAGATTCCAGCCATTTACGTACACCGCCTTTAAAAACATCGGTAATTGAGCGATAAACTGCAGCGACTCTGTCGGGCTGATGATATCTCTCAATGCATGTAATATTGATGTTAAGATTCTTCCGGCTTTGTCGCGGTTGCCGGCCAGGTTCATCTCTTTGGCATACTCTTTTATAAATGTATTGCCCTCTGTTGCGTATTGATTAAAATTAAGTGCCATAATTCAATTTTATAGTGATTCTTAAAGATGATCAATTGATAGTGCATACCAAATGACCCTGATCATATTTAGCTGTAAAAATTTTATTAAGCCGGCTTTATATTTCTGTTAAGCGATCAGGCAGACTGATAAGGATCATAGTTTACAAGGGGGCTGGCTGGTAATTTTGAGATACTGTTAAAACCAGATCATGCTTAAGATATTATTACCTACCGATTTTTCAGCAAATTCCTGGAATGCAATAAGTTACGCGGTGAACTTCTATAAGGATAGAGAATGTATGTTCTATATCCTGCATACCTACACCCCGGCATTTTACAGGATGGACTACCTGGTAGGTGGACCATCTTTTAGCGCCATTCCCGATGTTGGCGTGGAAATTTCGATGGGAGGTCTCGATAAAACACTGGCCGATATTGAGAAACAGTTTCCAAATCCCAGGCATAGTTTTAAGAAGGTTTCAGCATTTAATTTGCTCACCGATGAAATCAATTACCTGGCTGGCGCGAAGGCAATAGATATGGTCATCATGGGTACACAGGGAGCTACAGGGGCTAAAGAAATTTTCCTCGGCACCAATACGGTCTATGTAATTCGGAAATCTACTATACCCGTTTTAGTAATTCCGAAGGGGTTTAAATACAAAAGTTTAAAAAAAATACTCTTCCCAACAGACTACTTGTCACAGTATAAGAAAGAAGAGCTCAGAACACTTACCGATAAGGCTTCCTCATCTGCTGCGGAGATTACCATACTTCATGTAAAAGAAGAGTATGAGCTCACAGAAAATCAAACAAATAACAAGCAATATATCGGTGGATTGTTAGAAGAATTCCCACATAGCTTTGAAGAACTTAGGGGAGTGTTGATGCCACAGGCCATTATGGATTATGTTGATGAACAGCAGGTCGATCTGCTGGTAATGATGAACCGCCAACACTCTTTCCTGGAACGTCTTTTATGGCGTCAGAATATAGACCAGATTGGATTTCATGTACAAGTCCCATTTTTGGTAATTCGGGATACGTCCAAAATCACTAAATAAGACTTTCCGGAAACGAGGTATCGGGCCCCTGTATAATTGAATATAACGAAGTTGATGGTTTAAAATTAGTAAAATGAAGAAAGTATTAGTGTTAACCGATTTCTCAGACAATGCCTGGAATGCTTTGTTTACCGCGCTCAAGATCTATGAGACTACAGATGTATTATACTATATCACCAACTGTTTTGAACCCACTTTTGTCGGAGCTTTAGGCGATAAGACAAAGGAACGGTTAACTGTTATTTATGAGTCTCTTGCTGCTAATTCAAACATTCAATTAGATGAGGTCATCAACTACCTGGCAAAACATCATGACAAACCCAACCACAGTTTTGAGAAGTTGTCAATTGAAGATGATCTTGTTGATGCTCTCAAGGATTTGCTCAAAAAGAATGAAATAGATTTAATTGTTATGGGTGCGCGGGGAGCTACGGGTTCGAGGGATGTTTTTATGGGAAGTAATGCGGTGGAAGTAATCAGGAAGATAAGGAATTGCCCGATACTCGCCGTGCCGGAGAAACACGATTTTAAAGCGATGGATAGAATAATATTCCCGACTGATTTCAGCCATAGAATTTCGGCTTCAGAATTGAATGAATTAAAAGAAATAGCCAAAATCTGGGGCAGTGAAATAATAGTTTTTCAGGTTTCTGAGGAGATTGAGCTTAGTCGCGAGCAAACTGAAAATAAAGAAGCGCTGCAAGAGGAGCTATTGAAATTGAACCATCGTTTTGAAAGCACAGAAATGAAAGTCAATCTAAAAACAGCTATAAATTCAGTAGCAGAGTCTACAAAATCAGATATGATTGCCCTGATCCATTACCCACATACGTTCATGGAGCGTTTAACCCGCGAGCCAGTGGTTAAAAAACTCGCATTTCAGAGTAAAGTGCCCCTGATGGTACTGCCTGAAAGGAGTTTTTAAGAGTTTAACAAAGTTTAATTGACCTATAGAAATGCGTGTATTATTGCCAACAGATTTTTCGGAGAACGCATGGCATGCCATTAATTATGCCATCTACCTGTTTGAGAATACGGCCTGTACATTTTTTGTGATACATGCTCACCAGCCTAGCCCTTCCGCATTGATCAGTACAATAAACAAGGAACGCGATACCAGATTACATGAAATTACGCAAGACGAAGCAATGATCAAGCTCCATAAAACGGTAGATCGTTTAAAGAAGATCAATAAAAAATCGGATCACTCTTTTGAGGCAGTATTGGAGTCCGATTCACTGCTGAACGCCGTTGGCAGGAATGTTGTAGACCGCGATGTTGATTTCATTTGTATGGGTACCCAAGGTGCATCGGGTCTTAAGGAAATTTTTTTGGGGAGTAATACGGTCAATATCGTTAAAAACATCAATTTCTGCCCGATAATTGCTGTGCCACAGATCTATGATTTTGACAAACCCGATGACATTTTATTTGCGACGGATTACAGGCATTTTTACCAAAAGAATGAGTTAGAACCTCTGATTGAAATTGCATCGCTCTGGGAAGCTAGCATACGTATTGTGCATATGCGGGTTGAGGAGCAATTAGATAAAGAACAAGAGCGATTAAAGAAGTTGCTCAGTCGGATTTTAGGAAAAATTCCTCATATTGACGAAGAACTGGCTTATCATCCTGAAATTGCATATCGAATTAACGAACGGGCCCATCAAAATAGCATCAATATGGTAGCGATGATCAATAGCTCGCATGGATTTTTCAGACGACTTCTGCACGAACCGGTGATAAAGAAAATAGCCTTTAAGACCCATGTGCCTTTTTTGGTTTTACCAGAAGCCCTCTAATATTACGCCAGTGCGTTCAGTTTAACTTTTTTCTACAGTTTATTCTTCCTGATTGCGGGTAAATCCCGTTTTGAAATCATTATTTTGCACTACAAATGAATATGCGCAATGACTAAAGCAATTTACATCGCTACTACTGCTCCTGACAGTGGTAAATCTATCGTTTCTCTTGGATTAATGCATCGTTTATTGGGTAGAACTGCCAAGGTGGGTTATTTCAGACCTATTATAAATGATTACGAAAAAGGTACAAGGGATAATCATATAAATACCATGCTTACTTATTTTGATCTGAATATGGAGTATGAAGATGCGTATGCGTGTACAAGGAACGAAGTAATCCACATGCTGAATCGTCGCAAAGAGGATGAATTGCTCGACAAAATTATCGCCAAGTACAAGGCGGTAGAGCAAAAATTTGATTTTATCCTGGTGGAAGGAACAGATTTTTCCGGAGAGGGTAGCATTATTGAGTGGGATATCAATGTTGTCATGGCCAAAAATCTTGGTATTCCCACCATCATCATAAGCAGTGGTCAAGGGAAGGCAATGGATGAATTTGTTAACGATCAGCGTCTGGCTTATGAATCATTCAAAGATAAGGGGGTAGAAGTACTCCTTGTCATTGCCAACAAAGTAAGACCCGAAAATGTAACACCGGTAATAGAAAGACTGATTAAAGAATTACCAGCTAAAATTTTGGTGGGAGCCATCCCCAGAAATCCTATTCTCGGTAATCCAACCATGAAGGAAATAGTTACCGCCCTGGAGGGAGAAATACTTTTAGGTCAGAAGAACCTGAACAACCAGGTAAGTAATATCAGTGTGGGAGCCATGCAACTGCGTAATTATTTAACGTATTTTGAGGATGGCGGATTGGTTATTACACCAGGCGACCGGGCCGATATTATCCTGGGGGCCCTTCAGGCCAATCTGTCTTCAAATTACCCTACGGCATCGGGAATTGTGTTATCAGGTGGTTTGAAGCCGGAGAATTCTATCTTAAAACTCATTGAAGGTCTTTCCGAGATAGTTCCTATTATATCTGTCCCTGATGGCACATATGACACCGCAAATAAGGTAGGAGCCATTAAACCGAGAATATACGCTGAAAATATCCGTAAAATCAACGCCTCTATTCAGGATTTTGAGACCTATATTCCTCTAAATGCGCTTGCGGAACGTGTTATAACCTTTGAAGCAGATGGAATTACTCCCAGAATGTTTCAGTTTAATTTGTTGGAACGTGCGCGCAAGGAGAAAAAACGCATAGTGCTCCCCGAAGGAACGGACGACAGGGTCTTGAAGGCTGCGAAAGAGTTATTGGACGCGAATGTGGTGAAAATTATTTTGTTAGGGAATCCTACTGAGATTCAAAATAAGATCCGCCAACTCGATTTGAATCTTGACATAGAATCACTTGAGATCATTGACCCATATCATTCTGAGTATTTTGATGATTATTCCCAAACACTGCACGAGCTGAGAAAACACAAAGGTGTAGATTTTACAATGGCCGAAGACCTCATGACCGATATCTCTTATTTTGGCACTATGATGGTATATAAGGGCCACGCAGACGGGATGGTATCAGGAGCAGTCAATACAACCCAACACACTATAAGACCCGCACTTCAATTTATAAAAACAAGACCAGAGGTATCTGTCGTTTCGTCTGTATTCTTTATGTGCCTGGAAGATCGTGTAACCGTATATGGAGATTGTGCTATCAATCCGAATCCAAATGCAGTACAGCTTGCGGAAATTGCTATTTCGTCGGCGGCCACAAGTGAAAATTTTGGTATAGAACCTAAAATTGCCATGCTTTCATACTCATCGGGAACCTCTGGTAAAGGAGAAGATGTAGAAAAAGTTCGCGAAGCTACCGTGATAGTGAAAGAAAGGATGCCCGATCTGAAAGTAGAAGGCCCCATTCAATACGATGCCGCAGTAGACATGGGTGTCGCCAGTAAAAAAATGCCCGATTCCGAAGTAGCAGGTCAGGCCAGCGTATTTATTTTTCCCGATCTCAACACAGGAAATAATACATACAAAGCGGTGCAAAGGGAGACTGGAGCCCTTGCCATTGGACCAATCATTCAAGGACTCAATAAGCCGGTTAATGATCTAAGCCGTGGTAGTACTGTGGATGATATATTTAATACAGTAGTGATAACAGCGATCCAGGCCCAGGATTTGCATTGATTTATACAGTTTTGTTATATGAATATCCTTATTATAAATACCGGAAGCTCCTCCATTAAATTTCAATTGATTGAAATGCCAAAGGAACTGGTTATCAGTTCGGGCATGGTTGAACGGATAGGCAATCGGGATGCAGTATTAAATTTCTATTCCAATGGAAGTCAGATCAAAGAAGAGGCAGTTGTTGCTGATCATGCCGAGGGTTTAGAGAAAATCACAGATTTCCTGTTCGGATTGGAGACTGGATCCATTAGTAGCGCTGAAGACATCAATGCAGTTGGTCATCGTGTAGTACATGGCGGCAACGCGTTTTCAAATACCTGTGTTATTGACGAAACTGTAAAGGGACGAATCGAGGAATACGCTGTGATGGCGCCGTTGCACAACCCGCATAATCTTACCGGGGTCAATATTGCTGAAAAGCTTTTCCCTATGGCAAAGCAGGTGGCTGTTTTTGATACCGCATTTCATCAAACGATCCCTGTAAAAGCCCATAAATATGCCATCCCGAATGAGTTGTATTCCAGGCATGAAATAAAAATGTACGGATTTCACGGTACAAGTCATGCCTATGTTGTTAAACAGGCGATTGACTTTCTTCCGGAAAAATCCTCAAAAATAATCTCTGTTCACCTTGGAAATGGTTGCAGTATTACAGCGGTTAAGGAAGGAAAAAGTATCGACACCAGTCTCGGATTTGGTCCTTCTAATGGCCTGATCATGGGAACGCGCAGTGGTGACATAGATCATTCTTTGATCTTTTACATGAGCAAAAATCTGGGGTATGAAATCGATGAGGTTAAATCTATCCTCGACAAAGATAGTGGCATGTTAGGGCTAACCGGATATTCAGACTTGAGAGATATTCAGGCTGCAGCTCAGGAGGGAGATAAGAACTGTATCCTCGCCCTCCAAATGAATGCGTACAGGATAAAGAAGTATATCGGAGCCTATACGGCGGCAATGAACGGTTTGGATACCTTGATCTTCACCGCCGGGATTGGAGAGAATTCAGGCTTGTTAAGAGCTTTGGTATGCGAGGAATTGGACTATTTGGGGATTCGATTAGACAAGGAAGAAAATATGGCTAAATCTGCTGATATAAGAGCTATTGATTCCGGTGATTTGGCAGTTAGCATATTGGTGATTCCCACAAATGAAGAACTTGAAATAGCCAGGCAGGTATTCTTGTTACTCCGATAATTACAGACCACAGCGTTTAACTTTTTCTTCCTTTGGTCAGAGCAGCTTGCTCTAGTTATGCCATTCTGTTAGCCAGTTTTTTTAGTTCCTGCCGAACTTTTATTATAGCTACTAGAATTCGAATAAATTCCCATAAATATTGCCTTGCATGATGTTCATCATTTCAGATTGATATGGTTAGTCCTAAATTCATAGCAAAGGAATTATTAATAAAAAAATAGCACAATGTCAGACAACACTGGAAATGTATTGCTCGCTCTTTTAACAGGTGCGGCAATTGGAGCCGGGATAGGTATTTTATATGCTCCCGATGAAGGAATTGAAACCCGTAAAAAAATCCGGGCGAAAGCCACGGATGTAAAGCACGATCTTACTGAGAGAATTTCACATGCAAAAGAGGAACTCACTAAAACGGCTGATGAGAAAAAACTGGCCTTTGAACAGAAGTTAGAAGATACACTTTCAACGATGAGTTACAAAGCTGATGATATCATTGCGACTTTAGAACGCAAGTTGGAAGACCTCAAAAAGAAAAATGCACAACTTCACAAATAGCTTGAAATGGCCTTGGATGACTTGAAGTATCATTTTTCTGCTTTAGATGAACATCTGAATGCGTACCTGGAAGATAGTGTGGAGTATGCCAAGCTTAAGAGTTTTAAGCTCTCCATGGTACTGGTTACCTATGTGATCAAAGTACTGATCATTGGAATCATTGCCATGTTGGCGTTTTTTGTTTTAAGCTTGGCTGCTGCTTCGGCCATGAACGAATATTTGGGTAATAACCATTCCGGCTATTTAATTGTTGGATTGATTTATCTGGTTTTAGGCTTCTTATTTTATTTATTCCGCAAAAAGATGAACAAACCTATACTGCGTGGTTTTTCAAAACATTTTTTTAACAATAATGATAATGAAGTACTATAATTCATTTGAAGAAATTGAAGATCATTTAAAGATACTTTCGCTAAAGAGAAATATCGAAAAGGAGCAGCTAAAACTGCATGTAAACCAGATGAAAGTAGCCCTGTATCCCAGAAATTTTTTCCGAGGATTTGATGGTTTATTCCAGGGGATCGCGCTATCACTTGCTATAAGGAAGTTGCTGAGGCGACAATAATAAATTGAATGCAATCTTCTTCTAATATCACTATTGTCTTATGCTTTGCTGTCTAGCAATAACAGGGTACCTTCTAAATAGTTAGCCGGTAGTCTTCATGATGTTTATCATAATTGGTTTTTGCTAAAATCATACCTTAGCGAATGAAATAGATTTGCTATGGATACAGGTCTGGTACTTTCCGGAGGAGGTTTTCGTGGAATTGCTCATGTAGGTGTCATTAAGGCATTGGAAGAATTCGGGATAGTACCTACACATATAGCCGGTACGAGCTCGGGAGCCATTGTAGGAGCTTTGTATGCGGCCGATCTCAGCTACCAGGAGATTATGGAGTTCCTAAAACAGGTAAATATATTTAGTATTTATAAATATGCACGTAGCAAGCCAGGTTTTGTAGATTCTGAGAAATTCTACGAGGAATTTTCAAAAATACTCCCGGGAGATAATTTTAGCACTCTAAAAATCCCATTGATAATAACAGCAACAGATGTTTTGGACGGCACCTTAAAAACTTTTGAAGATGGACAATTAATCCGTCCAATCCTGGCTTCGGCAGCATTTCCAGGGGTATTCACACCGGTTAAAATTGAAAACTCACATTATATTGATGGCGGAACCTTAAATAATTTTCCGGTAGACCTGATAAGGCATAAGTGTGAGAGGTTGTTTGGGGTGTATGTCAACCCCTTCAGAAGGATAGGTATTGATGAATTAAAACATTCCTATAATGTGCTCGAACGGGCTTACCAAATTCGTTCTGCGAATAGTTCTGTTTCCAAATTCCGAGATTGTGACGTTCTTATCATTCCAAAGAATATGCATAAATACGGCACCTTTTCAATAAAAGATATGAATACAATATTTGAATTGGGCTATCAGGGCGCATTGGAGGCCTTAAAAACCTACAATAGTAACGATACTGAGAAAATAAAGATATCCGACTGATTCGTCGCTGGCTTTAAAGTATTATTCAGACTTATTTTAGCTGTGTTTCGTAATACCATCTAAATAAAATGCCCCCCGACCAACATTCTTACTACATGGACGACTATTGGACATGGAGGGAGGGCATCTCTGATTAAAGCAGAGAATCTAGCTAATCTCTACTTTTTTTGGTAATTCTTTTTTCTCGATTTCCTTTTTCACGAGCTTAAATTTCAAAATACCATCTGTGTATTTTGCTTTAATTTCTTTTTCCAACACATTTTCAGGGAGCAACAGGGAGCGATCAAATGCTTTGTAGCTGAATTCCCTTCTTGTGTAGTCCTCTTCTTTTTCTTCTTCTTCTATTGATTTCTTGGCTGAAATATTCAGGTATCCATTATCAATTGTTACTTCAAAGTCTTTCTTTTCGAATCCGGGTGCAGCTAATTCAATCTCAAAGTGATCCTCAATCTCCTTGATATTTAAAGCTGGTTCTCCGGTTCTTCCGTTCCAGAATTTATCAGTGAACATACCTCTTTTCCAGAAGCGATCATCGAAGAAATCTTCCATATCGAAGAAATCTGAGGTTATCAGGTTGCTAAAAGGCCTGGTCCTCTTTTTAAATTTAACTAATGACATAATTTAGATTTTTAAGGTTAAACATTCATAGGATTGCAAAGCTAATGACAGAATTGCTCCAGTGAAATGACGACGGTCATTGACCCCATGCGGAGAATCAACTATTGGGCTGCAATAGAAAGATAACTTACTGGCATACAACAAGTAATGCTGAATAAAGTGGGCTGATATTTATCATTTTATTTTGATGCGATGTATTATAGCTTTAAGGCACATGGTTCTCCAAATTCTAGAACCATATCGAACTAAATAGTTTAAACATTATGGGAGATACAGTCTACAACCAAAAAAATATTGACTTCAAGAAATTCTATGACAGACTAAAGTCTATGGTTCCGCAACTGAGAAATTATGTCACTTACAGCCTGTTGGCTGCCGAAAATCTGAGCTTGATCGACAGGAGCTACTACGATCCTGATGGCGTCTTGGATCAAGTATATCTAACTGTGTTCAAAGAAAATGACAGCCGGGCTATGTCCCAGGAACTAAAGCATGTCCTTTATAGAAAATCGCTTGAATCATTAGAAAAACTTATAATGGATGAAGAATACACCCCTAATGATCCAAGTACCTCCGGTTTCCTTAAAGCGGAGTTGGATAGATTGGAAAAAAAATTTACTAAGGATGCCGATGGCGACTGGATGTTTCAGGAAGAACTGGACGACATCTCCTATAAACAAGACAGGAAAAGATCTGAAAATATCTATTTAGATGATGCCTTGGTCGAACAATTGGTATTGAGGTTTGAATTGGAAGACAAATTTATAGCTGCTGAAAACAAACGCTACTTAGGATTAATTTATAACTCGATCCCTTCTATCAGCCGATCCATAATGGAACTCTACACTTATGGACGTCTGGAAGTAAAGGATATCACAGAGATACTACAAGTGGAAGAAGCCAGTGTTAAGCGGGTCTTGAAGATTGTAAAAGAGAAGTTTCGTCTTATCTGAGCTATAAAAGAGCCTCGGTCTGCTAAAGATCAATTTCCAATTGAATCGGACAGTGATCCGAACCCTGGTGTTGCGCTAAAATACTTGCTGATTTGATTTTTGATTTTAGGGATTCACTGACCAGGAAATAATCTATTCTCCATCCCACATTGCGCTCCCTGGCTTTAAAACGGTAACTCCAGTATGAGTACGCCACTTCGTCCGGATGCAAGAACCTGAAACTATCGACAAATCCGGCATTGATGAAATTATCCATTCCGTCAATTTCAACCTGTGTGTAGCCGGCAGTTTTATTGTAATTGGATTTGTCGTTCTTAAGATCCATGGGACGGTGGGCCACATTAAGGTCGCCACAGACAATGACAGGTTTAGATTTTTCCTTTTCCTTCAGATATTTTAGAAAATCAGCATCCCATTGTTTGCGGTAATCGAGCCGGACCAATTGCTGTCCGGAATTGGGCACATAGACATTGACCAGGTAAAATTTTCCATAATCCAAACAGATTATTCTCCCTTCGGTATCGTGTATTTCGATTCCCATATCATTCTGCCCTTCACCTGGCTCCGCGACACTTAATATTGCCGTACTGCTATACCCTTTTTTATCTGCTGCATTTAAATAAGTATGATAATTT
Organism: Flavobacteriaceae bacterium; assembly: GCA_051011235.1. Taxonomy (GTDB): domain Bacteria; phylum Bacteroidota; class Bacteroidia; order Flavobacteriales; family Flavobacteriaceae; genus JAHEJJ01. The sequence continues at coordinate 1,854 of JBPCUI010000252.1, read as the reverse complement.
CCCATGGGAGCCAATGCTTCGGCAGTCTCGTGGTTCTGAGCCTTGGTTTCCTGTAAGCACAGTACGTCCCATTCTATGGTTTTTACCGATTTATAAAAGTCTTTTTTGACAATTGCTCTGATTCCGTTGACATTCCAAGAAACTAATTTCATATGATGGCAGTTTTAATTGAGTAATGATTGCAGGAATTTCAAAAGTATTAAAATACCACTTATCTTTGCGATCCTCCCGGGTTATTAGCTCAGTTGGTTTAGAGCGCTGCCTTGACAGGGCAGAGGTCACCGGTTCGAATCCAGTATAACCCACAAACAAAAGCCACCGTGAAAACGGTGGCTTAATTAATTTAGATATGTGTCAAAACATTATGTTTTGTAAACATTGAAAAATTAATGAACCAGCCACGCTATAGCGTGGTTTTTTGTTTGAGTACCGGGTCCCAGTCTATGGATCACGCCGTAGGCGTAATCCAGTTGAGCTTTCGATTTCTGCAAGAAAGAACAATAAAACTGCCCCTCGGTCTGGTTACTTTATTTAAGCAAGGAACTTTAAAGTAATTCAAGTATGCGTTCAAGGGCCATACCCCGGGATCCTTTAATCAGGATCTGACTTGGAGCCAGAGGGTGTTCTTTCAAATAGTCGGAAAGTGCTTCAAATGTCCTGTAGCGCTTTAAAGAGCTTTGAGTTTTACCAAAACCCTCACCGATCAGGTAGGCATCACTGAACTTCATATTCTCTACCAGATCGGCTGTATCCTGGTGTTCTTTTTCCGATTGTCGTCCCAGTTCAAACATGTCGCCGAGAAATACTATTTTCTCACTGCCTCTCAATTGTTCAAAATTTTCCAGCGCGGCCCTCATGCTTGTGGGATTCGCATTGTAAGCATCCAATATAATCCGATGCCCATGTTTTTCGATGACTTGAGACCTGTTATTCTCCGGAACGTAATATTCAAGGGCTTCCTTGATTTCATTTATGGGGACATTGAAATATTTTCCCATGAGTACAGCTGCGCAGCAATTGGAAAAATTATAGCTTCCTATAAGTTGAGTTTGAATTTTTAGGCCTTCGACTTCCATCGCTACGAAGGGATGCGCCCCAAGGAAACGGATCAAATAGTAATTATCCTTAGCAGTACTAAAACCGATTTTCTTCACATAGGTTGATAATCGCGCTTCCTGTATTGGATCATCCGCATTGAGAAAGACGTGTTTTTGATGGCTCAATAAGTATTCATAAAGCTCGGATTTGCCTTTAATCACACCTTCTTCACTACCAAAGCCCTCTAAGTGGGCCTTGCCAAAATTAGTGATATAGCCGTATTCCGGTTGTGCGAGCTCACATAGAAATGCTATTTCTTCCAAATGATTGGCTCCCATTTCAATTATAGCTAATTCAGTATCTTTTTGGATACGGAGCAGAGTAAGCGGTACCCCGATATGATTATTTAAATTACCACGTGTGGCAACCGTCCTGTATTTTTTAGAAAGTACGGCGGCCATCAATTCTTTAGTAGTAGTCTTACCGTTACTTCCTGTAAGCCCTATGATCCTGGCGGAGCACTGATTTCTGTGATAGGTGGCAAGTTGCTGTAGTGTTTCTAGTACGCTGTCGACCAGGATTGTCTTTTCGGAATTGGCATAGGCTGCGTTGTCGACAATAGCGTATTCTGCTCCTTTACTCAGTGCTTCGGCCGCAAATTTATTACCGTCAAAGTTATCGCCCTTTAAGGCAAAAAACAGGCATGCTTGTTTAATTTGTCGTGTATCCGTGCAGGCCACAGGATACTGCATATATAGTTGATGCAACCTGTCTATGGTCATAAGCACAAATATAAAAAAAAGCCCCGATCTGATG
>JBPCUI010000251.1:0-5163 GCA_051011235.1 Flavobacteriaceae bacterium | reverse complement strand
GGTAAGTATGTTAAGAGCAAATATATAACCCAATTACCCACTCCTTATCCGCAGTTTGCGTTTTTCTGCAACTTACCACAATATATCCGAGATCCTTACAAACGATTTCTGGAAAACAAAATCAGGGAGCATTTTGACTTTACAGGAGTGCCTATCACCATTTATATGAGGAAGAAATAAGATGATTAATGGAGAATGGAAAATGGAAAGGGGAAAATGAAAAATTGAAAATGGAAAATTGGGAATTGGGAATTGGGAACTGCCAACTGCCAACTGCTCACTGACTACTACCATCCGCCGGAAGCACCTCCACCTCCAAATCCACCACCGCCGAAGCCACCACTAAAACCGCCGCCTCCAAAGCCACCGCTTCCAAAACCGCCACCCGAACTTTTGTGACCTCCGCGTCCCATATTGCTCAGAATAATGACATCCCAGATATCCAGCCCTTTTTTCCGGCCTCCTTTGCTACCGCCACCCTTCCCACGGTTTCTGCTGGAGAGAATGATCATAATGATGATAAATATGATGACGGGTAGAATAGCACCAAAGGGAAACTTGCCGTTCTCGTCGAATGTTCTGTCCTCTTTAAATTCACCTGTCAGGACCTGAAAAATGGCGTCTGAACCCTTATCAAGGCCTGCGTGGTAGTCTCCTTTTTTGAATTCCGGGATAATTACGTTTTCAATGATCCTCCGCGACATAGCATCTGTTAGAGATCCCTCTACGCCGTACCCGGTGTTGATTGCTATCCGCCGGTCACCTCTTGCCAGTAGGACAAGGATACCATTGTCTTCATCTGCCTGACCAATACCCCATTCCTGACCCCATTGAGCACCCAAAAAGTTAATATTCTCTCCTTCGGTCGACTCAATGATTGCGACTACAATCTGAGTGGAGGTACTGTCCGAGTAATTGATAAGTTTTTGTTCCAGGGCTTTTTTTTCCGAAGCACTTAAAAGTTGTATATAGTCATACACACTTGTCTCGAGCTTGGGCTTCTCTGGAATAGTAAACTGTGCGAAGCAACTTGCACTGATCAAGAGCAGTGCCCAAATGAGCTTAGGCCTTGGATATTTCATCGCTGAGTTCATTTGAGTCATCGGATCGCCATGGAAAATGAACCTTGAGTTCATGGCCGGCTTTGAGTATCCCTTCTACAACCCCTTTCTTAAACTCACCTTTCTTAAAATGAGTTTGAATGATATCCCTGGTACTGTTCCAGAAATCGGCCGGGACAACTTTGTCTATGCCCTTATCCCCCAGGATTACGAATTTATGATCGTGTACAGCTACGTAAATAAGCACTCCATTGCCATCACGGGTATTATCCATCTTGAGTTGATGGAAAATTTTCTGCGCATGCTCATAATGATCCTCGGAACATGTAGATTCGATATGTACCCTGATTTCACCTGAAGTATGATTCTCGGCCTCCAGGATGGCAGCGACGATTTCCTGCTCTTCGCCGGCAGTTAAAAAGGCTTCAACTTCAGACATAACTTAATACTTTAATCGAATTCGAAATCCACATCCGGTGCCTGGTCTGCTCCGGGGTCTGACTGGTAACGTGGCATATCATCAAAACCAAACCAACCGGCCAGAATACTGTTCGGGAACTTTTTAATATGAACATCGTAAATATTTACGGTCTCATTAAATCTGTTGCGCTCCACGTTGATACGATTCTCAGTTCCTTCGAGCTGTGTTTGTAACTCCAGAAAATTTTGATTCGCCTTAATATCGGGATACCGTTCTACGGTAACAAGCAGTCTGGACAGGGCTGAAGACAATCCTGTTTGAGCCTGCTGGAATGCTGCCAGATTTTCTGCCGATAGATTGTTGGCATCAATAGTGGTGGAAGTGGCCTTGGCTCTGGCCTCGATAACATCGGTCAGTGTACCGCGCTCAAAATCTGCGGCCCCCTGAACTGTCTTCACCAGGTTTCCAATAAGATCGTTTCTGCGTTGGTAGGAACTCTCAACGTTAGACCATGCTGTTTTAGCATCGGCTTCAAATTGTACTGCGGTATTGTTAAAACCTACTGCCCATTGGTAAACGACAAAGGCAATAACCACCAGGATAATTAACGGTATTAACCATTTTTTCATAATCGTGTTCTTTAGTTAATGTTGTTTTAAAGTTCTTCTTTTATTTTGAGAAGTTCCGCTTTTACCTGCTCGAGTTTTTGAATGATTTCAAAATTAGTCAGCGTCTTCTGCCTCTCCTCCCGCAGGTGTGTTTTGGCCCCCTCTAAGGTGAATCCCCGCTCTTTGACCAGGTGGTATATGAGCTGTAGATTCTTAATATCTTTCGGGGTGAACTTACGATTGCCTTTGGCATTTTTTTGGGTTGGAGGACATCAAATTCCTTTTCCCAAAACCGAATAAGCGAAGTATTTACATCAAAGGCCTTGGCCACTTCGCCTATTCCGTAGTAACGTTTTTCAGGTAATTCTATATGCATTAATCCAAGGATTGGTTCTCCTGATTGGCGTATTTGAGCATATTCTCAAATTCTTCCGGTGTCAAACTTCCGTAATAGAAGTTAATAGGGTTTATACGACCACCGTCTTTCCAGACTTCATAATGCAGATGTGGAGCCTCAGACCTGCCGGTGCTTCCAACGAAACCGATAAGATCTCCGCGCTCTACTTTCTGCCGCTTCTTCACATTGTATTTGCTCAAATGAGCATATAGTGTCATATACCCGTAACCGTGATCTATCCGAACGTGTTTCCCATAACCTGAAGCTGAATTATCGGCGCGTTTAACCACGCCGTCTCCTGTTGCATAAATGGGTATCCCCTTGGGTGCAGTAAAATCCATTCCCCAGTGCATTTTACGCGCTTTGGTAAATGGGTCCGATCGCCATCCAAAACCAGATGCCATTCTGGTTAGTTCCTCATTGTTGATAGGTTGGATAGCAGGGATGGCAGCAAGAAGCTTTTCTTTCTCTTCAGCCAACTTGGCAATTTCATCAAGGGATTTGGACTGGATGACCATCTGCTTCTGGATGATATCCAGACGCTTTGTGGTAGAAATGATCATCTCGGAATTATTGAACCCCTCGAGCGACTTATATCGATTTATTCCACCAAATCCTGCACGCCGTTGTTCTTCAGGAATTGGATTTGCTTCGAAATATACCCTATAAATATTGTTGTCCCTGTCTTCCATATTGCCAAGTACCTGCTCTATTTGTTCCATCTTCTTATCGAGCAGTTCGAACTGTAACTCGTAATTCTTCATTTCGCGCTGAAGCGATAATTCCTTTGGTGTATTAAGCAGATTGGTATTCAGAAGTAAAATAAGCCCAAGAAATCCGAAAATCCCCGACCCCAAAACAAAAAAGAGAACATTCCTGTATTTCCTCGTCTTTTTTGCTTCGATCTTTCTATAAGAAAGCGTATCCGGATCGTAATAGTACTTAACTTTAGACATGAATGGATTTTATCCTATTTTTGTGCTTGTCATTTTACAGAACAGACAAATATAAAAATTGTTTTGTAGAATGCGTTAAATTCGACGAAACCTCACCTATTTATATGAATTCCAAGGATATTAGAACCAATTTTCTTGATTTTTTTGAAGAGAAAGATCACAAAATAGTTCCCTCGGCACCTATGGTGATCAAGAACGACCCTACACTTATGTTCACGAATGCGGGGATGAACCAGTTTAAGGAGTTTTTTCTCGGGCATTCCAAGTCAAAGAACAGACGGGTTGCCGATACACAGAAATGCCTTAGGGTGAGTGGCAAGCACAATGACCTGGAAGAGGTAGGCAAAGATACCTATCACCACACGATGTTTGAAATGCTGGGGAACTGGAGTTTTGGTGACTATTTTAAGAAAGAAGCCATTAACTGGGCCTGGGAATTCCTTACAGTGACCTGTGGAATTGATCACAAAAGACTTTATGTTTCCGTATTTAAGGGAAGTGATGATACAGAACAGTTGGCTATGGATCAGGAGTCCTACGATTTATGGAAAATGATTGTCCCGGAAGATCGTATCATCAAGGGAGATAAAAAAGACAATTTTTGGGAAATGGGAGAACAGGGACCCTGTGGCCCCAGTTCCGAGATCCATGTAGATATCCGATCAGATGAAGAAAGAAAAGAGATAGACGGAGCTACTTTGGTAAATCAGGATCACCCTCAGGTAGTTGAAATCTGGAATCTGGTCTTTATTCAATACAACAGAAAAGCAGATGGCAAGCTCGAGACATTGCCTGAGAAGCACGTTGATACCGGCATGGGATTTGAACGGCTTTGCATGGTACTTCAAGGTGTTCAATCCAATTATGACACAGATATTTTTACGCCGCTCATTCGGGAAATTGAAACAATAACTCATACCGACTACGGTAAATCAGAAGATACTGATATCGCTATCAGGGTCATTGCAGATCATGTACGGGCCGTGGCGTTTTCCATTGCAGATGGACAATTACCCGGCAATACCGGAGCCGGTTATGTTATTCGGCGAATTTTAAGGCGAGCCGTCCGCTACGGATTCACCTTTTTGGGCACCGAGGAACCCTTTATGTTCCTGCTGGTAAAAGTCCTTACAAAAACGATGGGCGATGCCTTTGAGGAGCTCAAAGAACAACGTCAGTTAATTGAGAATGTGATTAGACAAGAAGAGCGCTCCTTCCTTAAAACGCTGGAGCAGGGTTTAAACCTGCTTGACGATGTAATCAAAAATAGCAAAGGGAAAACAATTGATGGCCTTAAAGCATTTGAGTTATACGACACCTTTGGTTTTCCCGTCGATCTGACGAAACTGATATTGGAGGAACAGGGCTATGAATTAGATGAAGCCGGCTTTAATTCGGCGATGAAAAAACAAAAAGACCGATCAAAAGCTGCATCCGAAGTTGCACGTCAGGACTGGCATGTTTTAAATGAAGCGGGAGAAGTTGAATTTGTTGGATACGATCAGCTAAAAGCAGAGGTTAAGCTGGAGAAATACAGAAAAGTTACTTCTTCCAAAGATGGAGAGCATTTTCAACTCGTACTGGACCGCACACCTTTTTATGCCGAAGGGGGAGGTCAGGTTGGCGACAAAGGATATTTAGAGGCTCCTAATGGCGATGTGGTATATGTTGTGGATACACGCCTGGAAAACAATGAGATCCTGCATATCTGTAAAAGTAT
>JBPCUI010000250.1:0-3015 GCA_051011235.1 Flavobacteriaceae bacterium | reverse complement strand
TAAGCTTGATCCAGGAAATTCTTTGACTGTGCAGACCCGTTAAGGCCTATGAAAAAGAGTACTACAACAAAAAATATTGATCTAATCATCACTGTCTAATTTAATTAGCATTTCAAATGTATCTCTTATCAATCAATAAACAAAGGAAGGATGAGTGAAGGCTGTATTTGAATGAGTGAATGAGCTCTTCATTGCCAAAACGACTGCTTAAATCAAATAAGAAGCTCACCGTTCTTACATTGAAGGTATATGAACATTTTGGGTTTTTAGTCAGGTGAATCCTTATGCATTTATGACCTGCTTATGATAAACCTCGCCTATTTCGTCGAGGCTCTAAGGCCAAGGCATTTCTCGGGAAGCATCCTTCTTTTTTAATTTTGAACTTATTGATGACCAGTAAAAATAAGATGTCTTTCAGACTAGAATTTAAGCTTTAATCCTGTCGATTCCGAGGGTTGCAACTTCGCGCCGTTAATAATATTATTCTTGAATTGATCAGGGACTGAATTCCAACCGTCATACATAGTGCCATTAATATAGTATCGGTTAGTATTATTGCTTAAGCCGGATGTAGACATAAGCGCATAGTAATTTACGGGTGCTTCTTTCCCAACGTTATCCCCGTTCATTACCAGTTCCAGAACTCCATCCCCATCCACGTCGTACTGAATCCAGTTCAGTTCCAGGATCTCATTATAGGTCCCATCGGCCATCATTTCGCTAATTTGATCATTGAAACCCGAGATAATACCGGCTGCATTAGGCGTCTTTTTAAGGATTGCCATATACAATGGCTGTACCATAATGGCTTTTGTCCCTACAGAGAGGTACTTTTTTACTTCCTGATGCTGGTATTCAAGTAGGTATTTGATCAATAATTCATCTACCAACATATAATCGGTTTTTCCCTCCAGCAGGAATTCCAGATTTTGCTGATCGCTATTACCTGGAAGAATAACTACTCCAGGGATAGTATATATTGAAGACCCATAAGCATAATCACTAACAACAGATACGCGTTTGTTCTGAAGTTCGTCCAGAGAATCAAAACTAACATCACTTCCTACCCTTCCCACTAAAACCAATCGGTTTTCCAAATAAGGTGCCGAGTATAATAAGTATGATTCACGGTCTTCGGTCTTCCACAGTGTAGCACTGCCGTCATAGCTGGCCGAATTTAATCCATCCAGTACCTCTTCAAAGCTCACAATACTGGTATTGGCAGAAATGTTTCCTCTCCTTAATGCTTCCTTCACCACTTCCAGGGCAAAAGCTTTCTCTCCATTTCTATCCGAAAAGGGGGGCCATACATCTGAAGCCAGGTGCAATGAATTCTTCTGGGCTGCCACACAAATGACGCTAAGTAACAAAACTTTGGTTAACAAGCTTTTCATAAAGTGGAGGTTTCAATATTAATTTAGATGAAAGATCGGTATTACGGTTATTCCAATTCCACTAAAACTACAAAAAGATAGACAGAATACTTATATTTAGAGGTATTTAACAAGTATCAATCAATCGTAGTTATGCAAAGCCGATTTTATTTCCTCATCGTTCTATTTATTTCTTCAATGACAACCGGAATAGCACAGCAGATCAATCCACTCGAGGGACACTGGAATATTACCATGGATTTTGAGGGGCGCGAGATTCCCTCTTGGCTGGAGATCAAGCATTCAGGGCATAAGACCCTGATTGGCCGATTTGTTTTTGCATTCGGTAGCGCCAGACCTGTGGCAGAGGTAAAGTACAACGGAAACCAGTTTAGTTTTGCCCTCCCGCCCCAATGGGAGCCGGGAGACAGGGATATGGAATTTAAAGGAGAGCTGATTGGAGATAAATTAAAAGGCAGCATGACCTATACAGACGGCAAAACGCACAATTGGGTAGCAGAAAAAGCTCCTCAACTTCCCCATATTAAAATTCCTAAATGGGGTGAACCCGTCGCCCTTTTTAATGGTAAGGACTTAAACGGGTGGAAGATTGACGGTCAGAAACCCTGGATGGTGAAGAACGGAATCCTAACTTGCCCGGGAAGTGTCTCTAATTTGATCAGTGAACAAAAATTCAACAATTTTAGACTACATGCGGAATTCCGCATCCCGAAAGGCAGTAATAGTGGGATATATCTTCGCGGTCGCTATGAGCTGCAGATAACAGATAGCAAAGGAATGGAACCTTCGAATATTCAGTTTGGAGGGATCTATGGTTTTCTTACCCCAAATGAGATGGCCGCCAAGCCGGCCGGTGAGTGGCAGAGCTACGATGTGATCCTGATCGGCAGACGGGTAACCGTAATTGCCAATGGCACCCCTATAATTATGGATCAGATCATACCGGGAATGACAGGTGGGGCCATAGACAACAAAGAGGCAGAACCGGGATCTTTTCTTTTACAAGGTGATCACGGCGCTGTTGAATTCCGTGCTTTTGAAGTGACTCCTGTCATCAATTAAAAGATGCCTTAATACTTGCTGATTTTACGTCCTATTCCAATAGAATTGAAATTATTGGATAATGCCAAAAGTCTGTTTTGAATGTGCAATTTTCTTATTTCCAGTCTGAGTTCATCAGTAGAAATACAATAGTGGTAAAAATAATGGTGGCGAACAGGCCCACCAGGACATAAAAATTACCAGGTTTGATGCCTATGCCAAAAAAGAAAAACAACAGGAAGACAAGGCCCCCGGTGATCCCCGCTACAAGGGCAATTCCGGTTTTGGTTATTCTATTTATTTTCATTGGCTCCAGCTTGTATAAATAAGAGCGGCATTTTTTCCAATTGTTACATATTTTAACAGTCTAGTCATCGGAATATTCCCTGGCTCCCATGATCAATAGCCACAGGCAGGTTCCTATTTCACCTATACTCGCCGGAATTGTAATGTAGCCGGCAATAGTTAGTTCATTAAATTCGGGCATCAATACCCGGCCGAAAAAGTCGATCAGGTACCCGATACATCCTAGCATTAAAAAGAGTCCCAGGATTTTTGGGATCAATCCGGACTTATAGAC
>JBPCUI010000249.1:0-4027 GCA_051011235.1 Flavobacteriaceae bacterium | reverse complement strand
TTATAAAGTTAGGCGCTTTTGTTTTTGGTTTACCAAAATAAGCTTGAATCGAATACATGGACAGCAGCGCTATGAGTCCTGCTTCCCAGTAATAATTAGTGAAGTTTCGTTAGGATGTGTCCACCTTTCACCCCCGCTTTGCTGTTTTCTGCATTTTGGGGTATGGCACTAATTTCATCCCATCTTTCCACATACATTTTGGCAACATTCAGAGCTCTTAATTCATTTTTTTTCTTAAATGAATGAGCCTTCATACGGACGAGAATATTTTTCAGTACCCGAATTGCACTGATTATGTGCGGCCCTTTGTTTAACATAACACATTCGGCCTGGGCTGCCTTAGCAGCATCACTGATTTCGGCCCTTGTGGGTATTCCTGTTTTAGCGAGATTTTCAAGCACCTGTGTAGCCCAGATAACAGGAACATGTGCCGCCTCACAAATCCATAAGATCTCATTTTGGACCTCGGATATGCGTTCAAATCCAATTTCAATAGCCAGGTCGCCCCGCGCGATCATAACCCCGATTTTGTTTCGTTCCATTCCGTTGATCAGAATTTCGGGAAGGTTTTCAAAGGCTTCCTTATTCTCAATTTTAAAAACCACACCTATGTGCTCCGCATTGTATTTTTCGAGTTCTGAATAAAGCCGCTTCACATCCTGACCCCTTCTAACAAAAGAATAGCCGATAATATCGGCATGCCGACAAACAAAAGGCAAGACCTCCAGATCCTGTGCGGTTAATGCTGGTAAGTGCAGTTTGGTTTTTGGAAGGTTTATTCCTTTGTGAGAGCCCAATTTAGATTTATAGCTTTTAGTGATAACCAGCTCTAATTCATCTTCTTTTTTTGCAATTACTTTTGACTGGATCATCCCGTCATCAAATAAAAGACTGTCGCCCACCATGGCATCGTCTACTACTTCACCGAGCATCACCCCAATTTTTATTTTCCCAACGGCTCCGTTCTCCCTGTATTGTTGTGATATTTTCCCCAGGGTCTCTTTTTTGGTGAGAATTATTTTGTCGCCGTTTTTTATTTTAATCCTGTTCTTAATCTTCCCTTTTCTGCTAAGAATTTCAATGGATGACGTCCTTAATTTTGGTCCGGACAGATCCATATAGATCTTTACTTTTTGCCCTGTCTCCTCACTTGTTTCCCTGATATTTGCCAGCATCCCTTCCCAAAGATCCACATCCCCGTGACTGAGATTTATTCTTGCGACTCTCATCCCACTCAAAACCATTTTCCTTATCAGGGCCTTATTATGGGCCGCTTCCTCCGGGAGGGTCACCATAATCTCGGTGAAATGTTTTTTATGTTCTTTACCGAACAAGATGTTGGCATGCTTTCGCAACAACTTTTTACTTTTGGTAAACCCAACGCGCTCAATTTGAGCGTCGATATCAAAAGGAATTCCCTGGAGAAGATTCAGATTCCTGACAACGTTGTAGAGATTGCTGTATACATAGGCCTCCGCTGTTCTCAGGGCAGATACGCCAAGGTCCGATAATGGGTCGTGATATTTGCGTAAATCCTTGCTTCTAATGATAAGATACCGAAGGAGATTTTTGGCACTTAGTTTGTAATCTTCATGCACATAAGTGGTTTGGTAATTCAAAAAGTCTTCGCTGTCTATCATCTCACGAAGTATGTGAGACAGCTTTTCTTCTAATTGCTGAATTTTCATTTTTTTGTCATTTCAATTTGGGTCGAATTATATAAATCCTCAGAAGGAACCTACTGGTTTTCATTGTCTTAGGTAATTAGTCCTTTTTTGTTAACTGTTCGATTTTGAAACGCTATTAAATTATCAGGTTGGCCTAAAACAAGCATCGTATTATTAGACAGAATTCAGGGTATTTTCGATTGAAGGGTGGAGGTATTTTTGCACATCATACGACTGCCTGTAAATAAATTTTTAGATTCCAGAAAACAATTAACAGGGATTTAGATCCACAACACATTCTACGTGGACGAAAGTATATCTTTTAGATACTGATTTAAATGATATTACTCATGTACTAAGAAATAATTTGACCAGCTTTAGAAGGGGCATCATATACTCTGTTGGCTGCTGGTTTATTTCGGGCTTATTTGGTGCCAGATTTATCTTCACGCAAAATTTTCTCCATTTTACGGCCTTTTGCCAATTCATCTACCAACTTGTCCAAATATCTTGTCTGCCGGGTTATTGAATTATCAATTTCCTCAATGCGATAACCACATATGACTCCTTTAATTAAGTGGGCATTGGGGTTTAATTCTGCCTTTTGAAAGAATGTTTCAAATGTTACTTTTTCATCAATAAGTTCCTGTAACCTCTTTTCATCAAATCCTGTTAGCCACTCTATCACTTGCTGAAGTTCTGCCTTTGTCCTCCCTTTTTTCTCAACCTTTGTCACGTAATGAGGATAAACAGAAGAAAATTTCATTTTTGCAATTCGTTCGTTGTGTTCGGGTGTTACTTTCAAATCGTGTTTAATTTTTTGTTAGTGTATAAATTTCAATGAGAATCTAATTATTGTCTTTTACGATGAACTTTTGTCAACATAAAAGATAGTGTATCCGTATTTCATTGTTGCCATTATAATGGTGGCCCGACAAACTCTTGTCCGTGCTTGCGGGCAATTTTGGCCATTAATTCATCTGATAATGGTCCTTTATCCAGCGCCTGGTACAGTTCTCTGAACATATCTTCCATCGTTAGAGCCGGAGAGAATACATACCTTAACCGGCCTGGATTATCCCCTACGTTTTTAAATGCATGAACCGTCCCCCGTGGTATAAAGGCAACATCACCAGGTTTCATATAATAACGCTTGCCGTCGATCTCGGCTTCAAATCTTCCCTCCAGGAAAAAAAACGTTTCGTCCTGATGATGGTGAATATGGCGGCCAGGTCCTATGCCGGGTTCAACGATGTCTTCAAAGATTGCATGTGAGCCATTTGTCTGAGACCCTTTCAGTATAATTTTCAGCGTAATGGCGCCTGGAAAAACCAGGGTTTCAACATCGGTGTATGCGGTATGTATGGGTTTCATTCTTGAAGGTTTTTTAAGCCATAGCGGGTTTTAAAAGGAGTAGGGCAGTAGGGCTGAATCTGTCATGCCCCCGATAGCTCCCGATAGCTATCGGGAGGGTCGGGATTTTGGCCATTGTTGGCAGAGGCATTATTACTTAAATATTCTTTCAACATTCCAAAGAGAAATTTCCGGAGGCCCGGCTAAGAAATTTCTGGAATTTGCAATAAACTCTTGTAAATGAGCAGTATTCATATGTTCTGTGTTATAATAAACAAGGTCTTCCCATTCTTCATATAGCAATATGTTTGTATTGTCCTTCAGGTCAATGTGAAGCTTAATATTTACAAAATGGGGTTCTTGCTTTACTTTTTCGATAAGTTTAGTCAACTCAGAAACTGCTTCACCACCTTTATCTGGTTGAACTTTATATTTTACCAGGACGATTGTATTATTTGTTGCACTATTATCCAAATGTTTATCTGAAAAATCACATCCAATTAACACAAAGGTGGAAAATAATAGAATCAATTTGATCGTCAATTTCGTAATAGTGTACATATTTGATTTTTATTGTATTTAATATATCGAAGTGCAATGCTTGTTGCCAACGTTGACCTTTGGTCTCATTTTTATCGGTTCGTTCTTTTACTCTTAAATACTTTGCCCGAATGTCAACAGGTTCGTATCCGGGTCTAATATGGAAAATTCCTTTTGTCCCCAGGACTTGGTTTCCAATTTTCCATTCGGGTGAATACTCGTATTATTATCTAATAAAACCTGGTAAAAATCGTCTATGTTGTCGGTTCTGATATACACCTGTCCATAGTTCTCTTTAGGGTTGAGATCTTTAAATAAAAAAAAGTGAATTTGAATCCGGTCTTTTTCTAGCATTAAATATTCGTCATAATCAGCACTTCCAAACTCACTAAACCCCAACTTGTTTATATAGAAATCTCTTGTAACCTTTTTGTTGCGCATTGGCAATTTCGGATTGATGTCTGTTA
>JBPCUI010000248.1:0-8115 GCA_051011235.1 Flavobacteriaceae bacterium | reverse complement strand
TCAGACCAGGGAAGCCGGGCCATATTGGCCTAATTCCGAATGGGGAGCAGAAGATGAGGCCGGAGCGTCCAATAGGATCAATCCGCAAAAAATATTAGATGCCTTAAAATTGGCAACCACGGGGAAGATATACGAACTCGGACAGATCTATGAGGAGGGCATGCCTTTATACGGCAGCCGGAGTTATTCAATGATTCTCCCGGCAAAGGGAAGCCCTTGGGCTGAAAATCGCCTCGTAGGAAATGACGATTTTCTTTCAACACAAATAGGTCAGGTTGGGACCCAATTCGATGGACTGGGCCATATTGGCAAGGAAGTGGTAATGGAGAACGGAGCTATTGAATATGTTTTTTACAATGGTTATACTGCAAAGGAAATGGACTCCTATAACGGTCTCAAAAAGCTCGGGGTAGAACATGTAAAACCAATTATCACCAGGGGGGTATTGATTGATATAGCTGCATACAAGAATGTTTCCAGGCTGCCCAACAGTTATGAGGTCACCGTGGAAGATGTGTTGGGAGCTCTCAAAAAACAAGGCCTTTCCGAGTCTGAAATTGAACCCGGAGATGCGCTCTTATTCCGTTATGGCTGGTCGTCTCTCTGGGATGACCCTGATAAGTACAATAACAACCCGCCGGGAATAGGATTAGAGGTTGCGCAGTGGGTGGCGACTAAAAAAGTGACCATGATAGGGAGCGATTCCTGGTGCACAGAGGTTATTCCTAATCCAGACGAGAGCCTGGCGTTCCCGGTCCATCAGGAACTGATGATGAAAAATGGCATCTTTAACCTGGAAAATATGCAGTTTGATGCGTTGGTTGAAGACAAACTCAGTGAATTTCTCTTTATCGTAACAACGATCCGGTTTAAGGGTGCTACCGGCTCACCGGTCAGGCCTATCGCTATTCATTAGTTTTAGTTGGTGGTCAGGATGGCTTTCAAATATTGATAAATATCATTTTCTGGATGGATGGCAGTTTGGACCTTAGTACCAGGTTTCTTTGAGCCGCCGCTATAACGCTAAAAAAATATGGCATGACTATAAAAAAAATTCTTGTCTGGATCGGGTTGAGTATTACTATGATGGTTTTATGGATCGTCGGGTTAATGATCGGGAATGCGATATTTCCCAGCAGCCTCATGGATATGGAAACGGGAAATGATAGTACTGGAATTTTATGGCTTTTGTTGGCCAGTGCACTAAATGCGTGGATCATATTAAAACTGATTTACAATTCCGAATTTACAAGTTGGAAATTAGTGGGTTATGTTTTCCTCGTTAGCTTCGGGATACAGTATTTTATGTCGCAAATTGAAACCATTTGGTTTAACGACAGTCTTCAATTACCCATCAATGGAATATGGGCTATTATATGTGGCGGGGCAGTTACACTCCTTTTATTTGCTATAGCAGCCACGGGGTTTACCCGAAAATTTAAACAGTCAAGCAGTATTGGGCCTGGCAAATTGATGCTAAAACCCTTGTTAAAAAAGATCATTGTCCTCTCTGTAATAATCTGGCCGCTCATCTATTTTATGTTCGGGTACCTGGTTGCCTGGCAATTCGCTGAAGTGCGGATGCTCTATTCCGGAACAACGGAAATGGACTCTTTTATTTCAATAATGAAGGGTAATTTGGTTTCCGGTCTTTATGCCTTTCAAATCCTCAGAGGTTTTTTATGGGTCCTTATCGGAATTCTTGTAATACAAATGACAAATTGCAGCAGGGTTAAAACCGGAATCCTCCTGGGGCTTTTATTCACTATTCTCGGCAGCAGCGGACTATTAATCCCAAACCCTATCATGCCCGAAATGGTGAGAATGGCACATTTGATTGAAACGAGTACCTCAGATTTTCTTTGGGGTTTCATAATAGCCTGGTATCTGTGGCAGCCAAAATCTAATGCGTTTAAAGAGAGCGTAGTAAAATAATTATTAGCCCCTAGAGTTATCTGAGACTTTTACGTATCAATGTCTGGCCCCACTCGCCCAGGCCTGGCTTTAACACACAGGCTGATTCTGGCCCAAATACGAATACTCCCCCGAACTGAACCAATTGTTGTCAACTTTATCATTATAAATTCAGTATCTTACTTTTAAATACTAAAATTATGCCTAAAGTAGTTTTTACACACCCGGTTAAGAATGTTGATCATTGGATGAGTTTGAACTCTGAGCGAGTGGAGTTGTTCGCGGAGTGGGGGTCGAATGTTGTCGGTTATGCCATTGCTGATGGAAGTAACATGGTTGCACTTACCATCGATGTGCAGGATATGGAGGCCATGGAAGTGTCTATGGGAACAGCCGAAATGGATAAAGCAAAGGAAGCCCACGGGGTATTAGAACCTATTACAATGTTTGTAGCTCAGTGATAATTTGAGATCCTTCGATCAGCTCCCGCTCTCAGTTACCAATTCTTCCTTTTTTTGTTGCTTGAAACGGGTTTTTACGGCCTCCAGTTTAGAAGGGCTGGTAAAAGCCATGGCGCGAGCTTCCTTCAAAGACCGACTCTTGCGGACGTCCCGAATCAGGTCCTTCCATTCATGAAAATTTAATGTGATGGGGTTATAGGAATTTACCGGCTTGGTAATACCATAATCTGCCTGCTCTGTCTCTGGCATAAAAGTGCCGAATAAACGGTCCCAAATAATCAGTGTAGATCCAAAGTTCTTGTCTATATACTTTTCATTCCGGGAATGATGTACACGGTGATGAGAAGGGGTGGTAAAAATGTATTCGATTGGCGCAGGAAGCTTACGGATATATTCTGTGTGTATCCAGAATTGATACAAGACCTCAATCTGATGGCATATAAAAAAGAGTACGGGATCGAAGCCCATTAATGCCACCGGGATAAAAAAGATCACTTTAATAAACTGTGTCCATCCCAGTCTGAAGGAAACAGACCAGTTCTATTTTTCAGAATTGTGATGGGTAACATGGGTTGCCCACCAGAAACGGTTTACGTGTGCGACCCGATGCGCCCAATAGCGGCAGAAATCTAAACTTATCAAACAGAGTATATAGGCCCACCAGGTATTGGGTATACTCCAGGGTACCATATTGTAGAAAAAGAGAATGAAGCCGAAAATGGCGATTTTTAAAAGGGCATTAAGACCTACATTAACAAGGCCTATAAAAGTGGCTGAGATAGTATCCAGCCCGTCGTAATAATCCTTTTTAAGTGCAGTGCTAAGAATCCACTCCAGCACAACCAGAAGGATCATGGGGATGGCAGCAATTTGTATAATATTGAGGTCTGATAGCTGCTCGATGAGCATCTCAGTGGTAATGGTAGGTTTATCCATAAATTATTTCAAAACATAATATGTCCGGCTCGTACTAGCTAGTCATTGAATTGCTCTAATCCTTTGAGTATTCAAAAACAATTTTTAGAATGCCGCTTTCTCTAAAAACCCTAAAGATAAGGCAAGTGAATCGCTTAGTACCAAAAACTTATAAATAATTCTCATTTACATCAGTTGCAAAGAAGGGTATTTTTATTGAGAACTGATCCTGCTACACCGTCGCTCTGCTGCGGACAGCAGGTTCTCACCCGGAGAGATTAAATCTTAGGTGATCCAGATCATGTTCTGGTTGTGGCCTGTTTCCTACCTTGAAGACCATACAAGTGATGACTATGCGAAGTCTGCCTGATATATGGAAGCAAATCAATACACGGTTGGAGGCTTATGTGAAAGTAAGTGGGGATAGTCCGGATACTGTTTTCCAAAAGAAAATCTGGTGGTTGTTTAGTCTCAGTGCCATTCCTGTCCTTTTAGGAAGTGTTGTGTTCATGGGTACTGCCTTCGGAAGGGCCGTGTTCTATTCCAATATTTTATTTCTGATGAGTATGCTGCTGCCGTTGATCATCTTTCATTTCCACCGCAGGAATATCACTTCATATGCTCTGTTTACGCAACTGTCCATCGTATTGTTGACTTCTATGAAGGTATATCTCATGGGGGGCATGACCAATGTGGGTACCCCTTTGTATGTGGGCCTGATAGGTCCGGTTTACGCCCTGATCCTGCCCAACAAGAAATGGGCTGTGAACATCTTTCTGCTGTATATCTTGTCTATGATCACAGCAACGCTTTTGAACCCACTCGGTTCAGAGCAGTATGTCTTCTATAAATACTTTATGGGATTCCTGATCGGCAATACGTCCATTTTCTGCACTCTCTACTATTTTACAAGCCAGTGGGAGAATGCCAAACAGGCCGAAAAGAAACGTTTCAGAGAACTTGACGCTCTCAAAACAAAATTCTATACGCACATCACCCATGAATTCAGAACACCGCTAAGCATTATTACCGGGATGGCAGATCAGATGATAAACAATCCCGACAGATGGCTGCGGAAAGGACATGAAATGATCAAACGCAATAGCCAAAATCTTATTTCGCTCACAAACCAGCTCCTGGATCTTGCTAAACTAGAGGATCGGTCTATGCCGCTGAATCTCATACATGACGATATGACCCTCTATACGCGCTATCTCGTGGAATCCTTCCATTCCATGGCCGCTGGAAAAGACATCCTCATGACCTTTTCATCAGAACCTGAGGAGATCTGTATGGACCTGGATCCGGACAAAGTTCGCGATATCCTTTCCAACCTTCTTTCAAATGCCTTGAAATTTACACCGGAAGGCGGGTCGATTTCTGTTTCTTTGCGCACGATTAAGGAAGAGCAAAAGCATTTTGTAAAACTCCGGGTAAGGGACACGGGTATAGGGATCCCACAGCACGAACAGCCTTTGATTTTTAACCGCTATTTTCAGGCTGAAAACCATTTGGAAACCAGCAGCGTGGGTTCCGGACTGGGATTGGCTTTAACCTGGGAATTGGTCCGGCTGATGGGAGGGCAAATTTCTATCCAAAGCGAGCCTGGAAAAGGATCGGTATTTGAGGTAAGGCTGCCGATTAGCAAAAATGCCAAACCCATTTCTCTGCCCCAGATCAATGATCTTCACAAAGCTCAAAATCACACCCGGGAACCGGAAGCACTAACCAACAACGATAAGGCGCATTTTGGTTCTACACTCAAAATCCTGCTCGTAGAGGATAATGCAGATGTAATACGGTATTTAAAATCCTTATTGGAGGAGAACTACCATATAGATATTGCCTTGAACGGTGCGGATGGGTTCCAAAAAGCCCTGACATCCATCCCTGATCTGATCATCAGCGATGTGATGATGCCCGAGATGGACGGATTTACCCTTAGCAGGAAATTAAAAGCCGACCTCAGAACCAGTCATATTCCCTTAGTCCTTCTCACGGCCCGCTCTGATTTTGATTCCCGCATGGAGGGGCTCAGTTCGGGTGCGGATGCCTATCTATCCAAGCCATTTAACAGGCGGGAATTGTTCATTCGGATCAATAAGTTGATCGCATTGCGAAAAGGCTTGCAGGCCCGCTATGCCGTAATGGCTGGCCAAAGGGCTTTTAGGGAGACCGCCCTGGATATAAAACACCAACGGGAAGATGCCTTTATGCACAAGGTAAGGGAGGTTTTGGAAGCGCATCTGAGCGAAGAAGAATTCGGGATCGCACAACTCTGTGAGGCGCTCGCCATGAGCCGATCCCATCTGTACCGGAAATTTGCCGCCCTGAGCGACATGAGCGTGAACCGGTTTATCATTGCGCTACGGCTAGAAAAAGCCAAAGACCTCCTGGCAACTACAGAACTAAATGTTTCTCAGGTAGCCTATGACACCGGCTTTAAGAATCCGGCACACTTCAGCCGGGTATTTGCCGAGAGATTTGGACATACGCCCAGTAAAGTAAAGGAAGGATAATCCCCCAAGACTCATCGAAAATGTTTCCTATGTGAATCCTTTGGGACGCAGCGATAAGCATTTGGTACGCTCGGACAATTTGGTTTGGAACTTGGGCTATACCTTGGTATTTGAATTATTAGCAATTCTTTGATGCCTTTTCTCTTTGGCCTGTGAGGGGTATCAGAACCTTGTCAAATGTCTAACCTTAAAATCAAATATCATGAAAACAATCAGATTTATTTCCGTGTTGCTCGTGCTGCTCTTAGCAGCCTGGAGTTGTGAAAGGGACGAATCAGA
The DNA here is from genome assembly GCA_051011235.1 of Flavobacteriaceae bacterium. Lineage (GTDB taxonomy): Bacteria > Bacteroidota > Bacteroidia > Flavobacteriales > Flavobacteriaceae > JAHEJJ01. The sequence goes on along the minus strand of JBPCUI010000248.1, from coordinate 2,027 downwards.
TGCCCTTTACGATGCTTCCTTGACCACTGTGGAAGGCAAATCAATACTGCATAAAAGTAAGTTACAGAATCGGGCCTTTAACAGCGAGTCATTGACCGACAATTTCATCGGGAACCATTTTGTTCGGAAAATGCAGGTGTATACGCCACCCGGCTATAAGAAAAACGGTGCCCGTTCTTATCCCGTGGTTTATCTCCTGCACGGCCTTCCCTTTTCAGAAAAGACGTATATCGAGCAAGATATGTGGGACCCCTGGGTAAGGCCCGGTGAGATGTGGCCCTTCCAGGAATATCCCGATTTTCCGGCTGAAGGTTTCAGGCAGTGGATGGACGACCTGATCGCGGAGGGGAAGATCGAACCTATGATCATCGTAATGCCCAATGCGGCCAGTGAGGCGGCCTACGGCTTCAGTTTTTACACCAACTCCTCACTAAATGGAAATTTTGAGGACTTTATTGTCAAAGATTTGGTGGAATATACGGATAGCCATTACAACACTATTGCAGATCCAACCGGACGCGCCGTAGTAGGGCATTCCCAGGGAGGGTATGCCGCTTTTAAATTCGGGCTTCTACACCCCGATGTATTTGGCACAGTTGCAAGCCACAGCGGATTATTGCTTTTGGATGCAATATTGTCTCTGGGGCCGGTAGTTGTGGCTGAAAACCCCGATGGCTTTGTGGGGCCCGACCCACAAAAGTTCCTGACCAGTGCAGGATATGCCATGAGTGCGGCCTGGTCGCCCAACCTGAATAATCCGCCATTTTATGTTGACGTGCCGTTTGAATATCCCTCCGGGGCTGTGATTCCGGAAGTACGGAATAAGTGGCTACAGCACGATGTCTTTAGTATCATAGACACTCACATAGGGAATTTTAAATCCCTCAACGGTATTTATTTTGACCTGGGCTTATACGATGAGATTGGATTAGGAGAAGCCTATCCGTACGTCATTCAGAAACTAGATGCATATGGGGTTGACTATACCTATGAAACCTTTGAAGGAGGGCACTTTACCAAAACCTTTGAACGGTTGGCCGTTTCCCTTGCTTTTTGTTCCGATTCTATGAACCCATAGTAGAGAATTCTCTTATACTAAACCGTCTTTCATTTGGAAGGCGGTTTTTTTTGCCTTTACCAGACCCTGTACAATTTGCTTTTGGGTATATTTAAGTGATCGAATCATTTTGAAATGGATACAAGCTACGACGCCATTGTCATTGGATCCGGTATTTCCGGCGGATGGGCGGCAAAAGTATTGTGCGAAAAAGGTCTTAAAACCTGTGTTGTGGAAAGGGGTAGAAATGTGGAGCACAATAAAGATTATCCCACTGCGCATTTGCACCCCTGGGAATTGCCTCACGGAGGCTGGATGCCAAAAGCATTCAGAGATGAAAATCCACTGATCTCCAAATCGGCAGGTTTTGGCGAAGATACCGCCCACTTTTTTATTAAAGATAAGGATCAGCCCTATGTTCAAAAAAAGCCTTTCGATTGGATTCGCGGTTTTCAAGTGGGGGGTAAATCCTTAACGTGGGGAAGAGCTTGCCAGCGATGGAGCCAATCCGAATTCGAATCCCCATTCAAGTATAATTATGGAATTCAGTGGCCGGTAGATTACGCGGAAATTGCCCCCTGGTATCATTTAGTGGAAGACTTTATCGGGGTATGCGGCAATAAAGACGGCTTGGAATCCATGCCAGATGGGGAATTCTTACCCCCGTTCGAAATGAATTGTGTTGAACGCCACATGAGTAAGGCATTAAGCCAAAAGTATCCGGACCGGCACCTGGTACATGGCAGATGGGCACACCTTACCGAGCCTAAAGAGCACCATTTAGAATTGGGAAGAGGAAAATGCCAATCGAGAAATCTCTGTATGAGAGGATGCCCTTTTGGCGCTTATTTTAGCAGTAATTCCAGCACTTTACCTTCGGCACAACGAACCGGAAACCTCAGCGTTCTCTCAAATGCTGTTGTGGAAAGAATAATTTATAACGATCGTGAAAAAAAGGCGTCGGGGATTG
>JBPCUI010000247.1:0-4589 GCA_051011235.1 Flavobacteriaceae bacterium | reverse complement strand
CTTTTAGCGGGCACCAGATCAGGGCAAAGAAATTCGATAACCTGATCGTCCGATCTACCTATATAAGGCAGATAAACATCTATATATCCGTTGCTTACATATTTGGAAGGAATACTTGCCGAATAGCTATTAAACTTTTGATCCCAGGTGTCATCATACGTATAGGTATTGATCGTTTCATATGATCGGTTCCATGGCAAATAGGACTCTGTCTCCACGGTAAGGGACGAAAATAATGAGAAAAGTCCCAAATAGGGAATGAGAAAAAGTACCACCTTGCGTCCAAATTTATTATCTACAAGGTTGTAATAGATCGGGCGGTATATAAACGATAAGGTGAGTGCGCTATAAAATCTATAAAATGGGTAGTAATACTTACTAAACCATTTGTGTTTCTTTAGCCATCCAAGTGTAATAAAGTCCAGAAAATAGACGATTCCTCCTATTGAGTAGATCAATAAAAAAGGAACAATAAGTAGCGCCCAGTTCTTGCCATAAGTATTGTAAATCCCTTCCATGGTCCAGGCGAGGACGAAGGCCACAAGTACAAATAAACCAAGGGAAATTAGAATAAAAATGATCAGAAATGTAAATCCAAAGACCGTGCTGCACAATTTCTCCAATTGTTGAATGTACAGGTCGAAATTCTTAATTCTGCGCTTCAGGAACGTATCGAACCTGGGGCTAAAACTAAATACCTCAAATTCAATATCTCCGCTAATATAGCGCAATCCTATAGTGCTGATCCACAGGCCCCTTAATAACACATGCATAATAAGGTTAACTATCAATACATGCCAGGCGCCCATCAGGACCTGGTAGGGAACATAGAGGATGCCATAATAAATACTGCCGGTGGTTAACAACTCAATATCATACGAGAGATGACTGACCGGTTCATAGGATTCTGCCAAAAGAAATATGGCAAAACCGGAGATAAGGAGTTCCAATTGCCAGCTTTCTTGCTGGAGAATCTCCAACCAATGTCTAAAACTTGTCTTTCGTTCTTGTTCCACAACCCTGTTTTGTAAGATTTTTTGCTATTTCCTGGACAGCATAGGCGTAATTACCAGGCCTAGCCCAATACCTATGAGGAGTGAAGCCACAAAAAAGAGGGGTGAAGATTGAATAAATATCAATCCAACTCCTAAGCCAATAATTGTTGTTCCGCCAATAGCCCAGGTACTGCGATCCTTTTTCTTGTTTTCCATTTATATGATTTTAATGAACAAAAGGTAGGGGAGGATGGTGAGCTGTGGTATGATAAATGTCAGGAATGAAATAGTATTTGGTCAACTGAAATTGGCAATCCAAAAATGCGTCACCTGATATGGCGTTATGAGCTGACGAACTCAATTTTACAATTAAATATGACCGCCGATCATCTTTTCAAAGAAGATCAATTATAGGTTTTTAAAAGATAATTCCAGCGAAATTTACGAAACAGACCCAGGTAGAAATAGAGATGTAAATGTTTCGCGTTCAGTTTTTTCTTAAAATTCAAGGACGACTGGTTAAAATATTGTGTAACGCTGTAACATACATCCTGTCCTTGATCACGAAGATGCTGATAGCATCGATATCTCAGGAAAGGCGCGAGGTTCCTTCCTCTGAAAGCCTCATATGTGTACATGTTCTCCAGAAATGCCTCATTGTTTTTCAGTTCGAATTTCTTACCCTTTAGCGTAAAATATTCCAACCGAATAACCATTAAAGCCGCCAATTCTTTCTTCCTGAACAGACCCATGCATTGATGGGGGCCTTCAAAACTCTTTTGCAACATTAAAGTTTTCCATCCCAGTGTTTCATAGAGTTCCATAAAATGTCTATCGCCAATATTCCGAAGCGTATACGAATCTTTGTCATCTTTTAATGTGGGTAAACCACAGAGGTCCAGGCCTTCCAATTCTATATAGTACGGGTCGATATCCAATCCGAAACGTGGTAAAAAATTCCTAACGGTGTAGAGAACCAACCCATGTCGAAATCGACTTTTGATGAGTTTAAGCTTGTAAAATTTATCCTTTTCAATCATACTTAGAAGCAAAAAAGTACTAAACTGCCCGACCGTAATGTCCATCTCCCTTCTCAAGCTGCATTTTTTGTCTGAATTTTTCAGGGCTCATAATGCTTCTCGAGTTTGCCTTGGCAATCACGTGAATTCTTTCCAGGAGATCAAGATTTCTGGCAAGCTTTGTCCTGCCTGTATCATACCATATATTATCCTCCAATCCCACTCTTACACCACCGCCGAAAGAAATCGCGAGCGAATTCATTTTTAGTTGGGCATTACCTATACCTGCAAGGCTCCAGGTAGAATCTTTGGGCAATTCCCTGATCATGATGCCTGCCTGCATCATGTCGGCCTGGGCACAGGCGATATTGCCCAATAATAGATTGAAATAAAATGGTGGACTTATTAAATTCTTTTTTTCCAGGTAATGGGCATAATTGATCATACCTATGTCGAAAACCTCCAGTTCAGGAACTATACCTTTTTCTTTCATAATTGCGGCCAGATCCTGAATCATTTGCGGGGTATTAATACTGGCTACTTTATTAAAATTCAGAGAACTCAAAGTAAGGCTGCCCATATCCGGTTTTAAGCGGCCCTCTAAATATAAAGGATCTGCACGTTGGTTCAATTCCTTAAAATTTCTACCGCTCAGAGATACACATATAACCAAATTAGGTTGATATTTCCTTATACCTCCTATAATTTTAGAATAGAGTTCCTTTTTGTAAGAGGGTGCATCTGTTTCAGGATCCCTGGCATGGAGGTGCACCAAAGTGATGCCTGTTTCACAAGCGGCAAGAACATCCTCAACTATTTCTGTCACACTTAAAGGCACATGGGGGGTCATCTCCTTTGTAGGGATCATTCCCGTAGGTGTAAAATTTACTACTAGTTCCTCGTTCAACATGGAATTATATTTTAGAGAACTTTACCTATATCCCTAAATCAGCTAAGCAAATTAATGAAAGTATTCGAAGTTCAGGAATTCGTAGGACATAAGGTCATATTATAAGATATACGCCATGAATCATGTTTTAATGAATGTAATAAAATTCAAATTCTCCTGGGATAACTGCACCTTAACACTAGTATTACGGTCTTCTTCCTTATTCGTATCTAATACATTTCACCCCTTAATGGGAATCCAGATTTCTTCCTCCGAGGCCGGATCGTTCGCACGATAATTAGCGCCCAGTATTTCGAAATGAGGCCGGTTGTCCAGTTTAAAACCCGATTTGGGTAACCATTCGGAAAAAATATACTCGAATACGCCGGGGTTAGCTGCCAGCCCTCTGTAAAGGAATACCGCGTATTTACCACTGCTTAGGAGTAAACTTTGCAATCCTGTGGGAACCTTTTCTTTTTTGGATACCTCAACGGCTGCCCATTTGGTAAATGCGCGATCAGGGTCGAAAGAATGAAAATATTCCTTGTCATAGATTTGCAGGGAGTAGAATTCTTCATTCAGCCGGTGGTTTATCTCTTTTAATTTGGGCATAAAGGTTTGCCAAAGTTCGGTAGTCCTATTCCCGGCTACCGACATTTCCATCGAAATTCCTATAAGCTGCTTCTCCTGCAAGTGCAAAAATTGTGGTGCTAAATTCATTCAAGTCTTTTCTCCAGATAATAATCGTCCATAACAAAACCACCCCCAATATCCATCACAACTGGTTTAATTTTCTTAAAACCCATTCTAAGATATGCATCAATGCTGGATCTATTGTTTTTATTGACTGTTAATGAGATACAGGGCAACTCCTTAAGTATTGCTTCATCTTCAATAAAGCGAATTGCCATAGCTCCGAGGCCTTTACCACGCAAGGAAGATTTTACATAGATTTTGCTAAGGAACAAGCTATCTTCCCTGAGATAAAAAGAGAAATATCCCGATGGCTCATCTTTGTAATAAATCAGGTAATACTGCGCGCCATCAACAATCTGTGTTTTTATAGCATTTAGCGATTGAAAATTGTCGAGCATATATTCTACCTGCTTCTTTCCGATAATGGGTGAGTAGTGCTCGCGCCATATCTCGTCTGCAAGTATGACAACAATCTGGATAGCTGCATTATCCTTTACTGACTTTATTTCCTTTTTGCCGTCCATGGAGCTGTAAATTCCCTTCCGGGACAATAACTATTGCCGAATAGTTTACCATCCTTCATATAGCCGGAATGATAGTATTCAAAAGTCTGATCTCTGGTGGTAAACGCAAAATAAAGTTGATCCCAATTCTTATTTACCAATCCATTTTCTATAGGACTATCATAGAAACTTCCTTCCAATCCGGTTTCTGATACTTTGGTTACTTCAAATTCCTGGAAATAGCCTGGTGATTCCGGTGAAGGTCTTAAGTCGATTATCCATAGGCCTTCCAAACCCGTTTTTTGGCTAATACCCATGCAGGGTACCATTAGTAATAATAGTAATATACTTTTTTTCATTTCTCTAATTTGTCTTTATGGAATAGGCTTTCGAAGGGTTTATCGAAAGTAGTAAATTTATTTCCGAATCCTCAAACCCCCTTGCTTTTAATTCAGGAATCAATTGTTTAAAAATAGTAGTATAGGGT
>JBPCUI010000246.1:0-7026 GCA_051011235.1 Flavobacteriaceae bacterium | reverse complement strand
GTACCAGGCCTTTTAAATGCGTGAAGGCTGCTTTCAGGGACACCTCGTAAGGCTGTTGTCTTTCGTAAAAGGCGTATTTCATATCATCGGTGGCATTGGCAATGCCGTACTCAATATTATCCGCGGCTCCTGCATTGTCTCCCACTTGTATTTTAAGATCGGCAAGTTCATATGCCAGATATGCATTGGGGCTTCTTTGAAAGAGGATTGAAAATTGCTCCAACGCCCTTTTAGGTTGGTTTAAGGCCTTTAGAGATATTGCCTTTACCTGAACACCAAGATCTGAATCCGATTCATTTTTTTCAATACCAACTGTATTAAGTGCCTGAAGGTGCTGGTTGTTGTTCGCATAGACATATGCCAGGGTATCTCTTCGCTCCGCACTCGGTGCCAGAACATTCAAATGAGTTAGGGCGGTGATCACGCCGTTTACATCGCCTTGTAATCTCATTTCCTTATAAAAAGCTTCATAATGCTTTAAAAGGGGGTCATCACTCTGCGCATTTATAGTGAAGGCAGAAGCCAGGATGAACACAGTTACTATCTTCTTCATTATCACATTCTTTAAGTGGGCCAAAGCTACTACAAATTTTTAATTTTCACGATGCATTTGATTAAAAGAACAATGGCAATAAAAAAGGATGCACTAAGGCATCCTTTTGTATCGGTTGGTATAAATAGTTTAAAACTAAACGGCCATCAGCGTGACGTCCTTTTTTGAATAGGACCTCAACAATCCGGCATAAAATGCCAGGCTTTTGTTGTCGTCATCGAGACAAGATTTTAGAAAATCACAAAGGTCCTTAAAAAAGAAATTAGCCGGAATAGTGGGCAGATGGATATTAAGTGACCTGGGATTATAATCCCGATCGTCCATTACCAGGTCCATCTTTACTCTTTTCCTGTGATAGTCAATAGAGACATCGGCTGCATTGTAATGCTTCTTTAAAAGTAACTTGTGTAAATTTTGAAATCTCTTGTTCAATTTACCCGTGGTACAACTTTGGGAGATGAGGCTTTCAATTTCCATTAAAATCCTCCCCCTTAATTCAGACTTTCTCATAACGCATGGATTTAATGTTAATACAAAGGTACGGTTTATCGATAAAAAGCTGTAAATCAACGATATAATTTAACCGTTTATCGAGGTTTTTGTTGTGAAAGTATTCCCTGCTGTGGTGAATTATGTGTGGATTGAGGTATAAAATCTATTACCTTTATTAAGAAAATTCCTACTTTTAATAATTTTCCCCTTTTTACGGCCTGAAACTTCCTTGTAGGTGGGTGCTTTTAGCCCTCTTTTAATAGCCTCACTTTTGTAATATTCCTCTTTACGCGGGTGATCCGGATATACAGCATTAAAAATTTCGTCCCACCATGAATTTTGAATTATCGCCTCAAGCAGCTGAATGCAATCACTCAAATGTATGAGGTTTACTACGTCATCTCCGTTTCGCAGGTCGGTTTTACCTGCCAGTTGGTTTACAGGATGCCTGCGGGGACCTATAAGTCCGCCAAAACGAACAATCGTTGTGCTTAAATTTTTGTCCTCAATAAATAGTCGTTCAGTAGCTGCCAGTTGTTTTGCGGATTCCGTCTGTGGAGTTAATGAGGTACCTTCATTTATTTCTCCTTCTGCATTACCGTAGACCGAAGTGCTACTCACAAATAGTACGTTTGGTACCCCATTCTTTTTGATATGGGTAGCCAATAGCTTCATTTCATCGAAATACCGCCTGCCCGGATCCCGCCTTATACCCGGAGGGACATTGATCACAAGAATATCAAGCTGGTTCAGGAACTCCAGTGCCGGTTCTTTGATTTCTTCAGGATGTAGCCTGAAAAGAATGGGGATTATGCCGTCCTTCTCAAGATCGGTCAGCTTGCCGGAATTAGTAGTGGTTCCATAGACGACATAGCCTTTCTTAACTAATGATTTGGCAAGAGGCAAACCCAGCCAGCCACATCCGAGAACACCAATTTTTTTATTCAAATCGAATAGTTTTCTGTACCAAGACAGCATCATTTAGTACAAAAGGCATCGGAATATTGTTCATAGGCCTTTTAGGGATAGTAAACTGCGTATGTTCCAGAAGATCATTGGATGCTTCGAAGATCATCAAATCCAGTACCGCATCCTTTGGGTAGGTGATTTTAATTTCAGTATAATCCTCATTGCTCACATAATGTGTCAGTAATCGGTTTTTTCTCCTGTTTTCCAGGTAATGGGAATCTAATGCAATTCCGTTTACGATTGCGGATTCCAGATCAATATCATTGGTAAATACCTCAAGGCGATTGATAGTACGCTGCGGTTTAATACAAATTTCAAGAACCCGGGTATCATTTATTACGGTATCGAGGCTTGTTTCTATCTCGAAAATCGAGATGGGTTTAATTGGCGCCTCGGCAGTAAATGAAAAACCCGTACTATACTTACTGCTTAACGCTTCCTTGCCTTTTTTGGCAACAACGCCCTCATCTTTGCTCACATATTGCGATGTCCAATCGGAAGGGACTTTTTCGTAGGTGGCCCATTGGGCCGTATTTTTATTGGCATCCAGGACGTACAACAGGCTGGTGGGTTTGGGATTTTCAGTGTCATACCCTGAGGTCAATTGGCCAGAGAAAAAGAATCCCACGCTTAGGACAATGCCCAAGAAGGCCACTCGCTGTTTTCTCTTCGCGAAACCGACAACCCCCATTATTAATAAAAAGACCAAGGTGGTCAGTACGGTACTGGCAATCATCATTTTCAGTCCCAGGCCAACAGGGAGCATATGAATAAGCGGCCCAAATATCCATAATGCGGGTAATGAGAGAAACAAAAGAAGGTATAGGCTGGGTTCTTTTTGATGGATTAAAACCAGGAATGAAGCCAGTAAGGCCAGAGTAGGAACAATATAAAAACTTACGCCAGGCAGGTAAACCCCCGCAGCAGCACAAATAAGTAAGGAGATTACAATTGGCGCCACCATCAGATCGGCGACCTTGATTTCGTTAAATTTAGAGTAGGCAAAGAAACACACGGTCAGTGCTAGTAATACAAAGGCGGCAATATAACTGTTGCCATTAGAGGTGAATCCCTGTAAAACATCTGCATAATGCGGATAAATTTTAAGGATAACCGTCCAGCCAAAATAGCCTATAACCCCATTGATCACCAATGCCAATAGGGCTGGTATAAATCCCTTCAAAATTCCTTTGATGCTCAATGAATTCTGTTTAAAACCAAAAATCAGAAGCCCGCAAAAAATCAATACGGCTATAATGAACATAGGCCATATCCAATCAAAAGGATAGGAGACCAGTTTGTAAAAGGGCATGCTGTAATAGACATAATCATCCTCGCTTTTCAGATCATTCAGATCAGCTTCGCTAAAATGCAGCAGCAGAGGCATCAGATAACTTCCCTGGTGAGCAAGGCTCCTTCGGTCCAGACGCTCGAAATTATCATTGGCTGTGTGGTAGTCGAAATGATCATCGATGAAGGCAAACATGAAGCCTTCAATATCACCGTCTTCTCTGAATACCGTTAGATCTGAATCGTTAGGTAATATTTTATAAACACTGTAAGCCAGTGAATTGGCCACCGGAAATTCAGGATTTGCCTTTACAAACTCTTCAATCAGTTTGCCATTACCGCGATTGGTCTCGATAAGCATATTGGCCGGTCCGCCACTGCCACGGGCCTCAAAATTTAGCGCGAGTCCCACTTCTTTAGCCCAGGGATGATTATTGACAAAGAGGTCCGCTCCGTTCAGACCCAGCTCCTCTGCATCGGTAAACAGGATAATGATATCGTTGGTCGGTGTCTGATTTTCCGACAGGAAGGCCCTGATACTTTCGAGGATAGTGGCTATGCCGCTACCGGCATCGCTTGCCCCATGGGATGAATGCGGGCTGCTGTCATAATGTGACAATAGTAAGAGCGCTTTTCCATTCCCGCTTCCCTCGATCCTGGCCAATATATTGACCGCCTTGCTGAGGTTGCCCCAATCCCCCGCTGTATAGCCCGACTGCAATGAAGTCTGCAATCCCATTTTTTCTAACTCACCTACAATATATTCCCGGACACTTTCGTGCCCCGCAAATCCTACACCATGTGGATTTTTAGAAATTACCTGAATATGTTCCAAGGCCCTATCGGTTGAAAACTCGGAATCTGCGACTGAATCATCGGGTGTATAGGAAGGCATGGAAGCCTCAAAACACCAGAAAATGGCCAATATGGCAAGAAGAAAGGTGATTTGCCGACTGTATTTTTTCATATTGTGAATTTATCAATAAAATGGGATTAAGTGCTTAGCATTATCACATTTTGTCGGCTTTTTTCATATTGTTTTTTGATTTTCGTTATATTTAAGATTAACCAATAAACAATTCCAGTTATGGCAATCAAGAGTTTCCAGGGCCGCCGGGCCAAATCAGATTCCAATAAAGAATACAATGCACCGATCCTGGTTGAGGATTATATGTGCAGGAAACTCGTGACTTTTTATCCTGAGCAGTCTATTCTCCAGGTTATGGAGTCCTTTGCTAAAAACAAGATATCGGGAGGGCCGGTACTGGATGAGAACGGATTTTTGGTTGGGATAATTTCCGAAGCGGATTGCATGAAACAAATTTCTGAAAGCCGTTATTTTAACCAGCCTATTTTAGATGCCAGTGTGGAGCGATTTATGTCTAAAAATGTCGAAACCATACCACACGATATGAGTATTTTTGATGCAGCCGGCGTTTTCCACCGGAACAACCGCAGACGCTTACCCGTTTTGAAAGACGATCTGGTTGTAGGGCAAATCAGTCGGAAGGATATCGTTATTGCAGCCCTGAAGCTCAGCGGACAAAACTGGAAGTAAGTATTAGAAACTTTATTGTGCTCCCTTTTTTTAGGCAATTGGCGGTTTGAATTTGCTATTCTCTTTTCACGATCATATAGTAGTCATTGTCCAGGGGTAAATAGCCCAGGTCGTAGACAAAATAATAAGTGGTGCCTTTTTTGGTGGTATAGAGATTGGTAATAAACTCAAAATCAAATCCCTTGTCAAGTAATCGCGTTTTGGTGGTCCGTGTTTTGCCTTCCTTTAGATTAAAACTATCCAGGATACGGTAATTCTTTCGCAGCCGGTTATTGATGTTTCGCAGTAGGTTTTTACTGTCTTTGTTGAGTTTGTTGTTATAGGCATTCCTGCAGTAGTCCGAACAGAATTTTTTATCTACCCTTCCCCTTATGGGGGTATCGCATTCAAGACAATTTCTTTTTACTTCCAATTGATAATATTTACAAATATTTGGTTATCAAATATATAAATAATTATAAACGACTACAAATGTTTACAAACGAAAATAAATAGTTACAAACCGAATCCTGCCATACTGCCTTTATATGTTTGCCTCGTCTGGTTGTAGTGACCGATAGTATTAACTGTTTAACCTATAAATTTTATTAAAATGAACGCACTTAGAAACAAAGTACAGTTGATTGGTAATTTGGGGCAAGACCCTGAGATTGTAGACCTGGATAACGGATCTAAATTGGCTAAATTTTCCATCGCCACTAATGAGACGTATAAAAATCCGAAAGGCGAAAAGGTAACCGAGACCCAATGGCATAATGTGGTTGCCTTTGGTAAAACGGCGGAAATCATTGAAGCTTATCTCTCTAAAGGCAAGGAAGTAGCTGTGGAAGGAAAATTAGTCCACAGATCTTATGAGAATAAAGACGGTGAGAAGCGTTATATAAGCGAAATTCGCTGCCATGAATTGCTAATGCTCAGCAAATAATAACTAAAAATCCCTGTGAAACACTCACAGGGATTTTTATTCTTAAACTTAAACTAACTTAATGAACACTCATTTAAGCCACTTTTTTCATCAGATCTAAACAAGGACATTTTGAACAGCGTTTGGCCTCGCACTTTTTAAATTTTTTGCAACATTTTGTCTTGCAAACTTTCGGAGGGTTCAAATTTACCAACTGACCTCCGTGGGTCAGCACTAGCTTTCGCCATTTTTTAATTTTTGCCTTTGCTTTCTTTTTCTTGCCCATTCAGTGACTCAGCTGTCACTGACAAATATAGTTATTTATATTTAATCTAAATAAATAAAATAACGTTTTACTCAGCTGTATCCGACGCTGCACTTTCAACAGTGATCTGCTGTACGTCACGGTCAAACAAGTACAAGCCCCCCTTGTCATTCCCTATCAGGTTGATCTTATCCAAAATAGTTCTTGCCAGTGCTTCCTCTTCAATTTGTTCGGCTACATACCACTGCAAAAAATTATGTGTTGCGTAATCCTTTTCCAGGAGGGAAACATGAACTAATTCATTAATGCTCTCTGAAACAAAAATTTCATGCTCGTACAAATCCTTGAACATCTTCTGGAAGGAGCCAAAATCTACTTCTGGTGCTTTCAATTCGGAAATATGTGCATGCCCGCCTCGCTCGTTTACATATTTTATCAATTTGAGCATGTGCATGCGTTCTTCATCGGAGTGTTTATACATGAATTGTGAAATACCTTCCAGACCTTTGACCTCAGCCCAGGATGCCATTGAAAGATATACTTGCGAAGACTCGGCCTCCACACGGATCTGGTCGTTTAACGCCTTCTCCATTTTATCTGTTAACATATTCGATAATTTTTAATCAAAAGTACTAATTCTTTGAATAAATTATCGCTATTGAAGGAAGCGGATTTTAATTATTGATCCGATTTGGTTTTGATCGGAAAACCGTTGTTTTGTAGATAGATAGGAAGACAACTTTGAGCAGTTCCTTAGTTTATGGTCTCCCCATCTGTAATCTCGTTCTCATCCGGGTTTATAAATACAAGTTTACCTTCTTTGTTTTCGGTCATCAGGATCATGCCTTCGCTTTCAACGCCACGCAAGGGCCTTGGGGCCAGGTTGACCAATACGGTGACTTTTCTGCCTATAATCTCTTCGGCTGTAAAACTTTCTGCAATTCCCGAAACAATGGTCCGTTGATCCAATCCCGTATCTACTTTCAGGACCATTA